>JABDJY010000400.1 GCA_013003285.1 Alphaproteobacteria bacterium
AATCGGGCGGCCGCGTAACCCAAAAAAGATAGGCCGGCGATCAAGACGATCATCCACCACAGCTCGAACGGATTGAGTGCCTGCCACGGCCCGTAGCCACGGTTCGGCAATACCGGCAGTAACACCACGCTCATGACAAGCAGTTTCAGGACGGCGAGCAATTCCTCATAGGAGATACGTTCGAGCCATCGATGCATAACCGGCTTCAAGCCGAGCAGCATCGAGGTTATCACGGCGCCAGCCGCCGCTAGCGCCAATTCGCCGGCCGCCGCCATCGCGCCCAACGCAAAGGTCAGTAAAGCGGCAACGGCTGTCGTTGCGCCAACATCGTGACGCTGTTGTACCGCGGCCATGTGCGACCCTAGGAAAACCAAGGCAAAGGCGCCGAAGGCCAGGCCAAGCACCACCTCGCCAGCGAAATCGGCAATAAGCATCCACACACCGCCCAGCAACCCGATCAAACCGAAGGTACGGATTCCAGCGACACGGCTTCCTTCAGCCTCGGCACGGCCATGCCAACCGCGTTCGATACCGATCAGAATGCCGGCGGCAAGCGCGAGCGCGAGACGCTCGAACATGACAAAATCACTCATGCCGATCAGCGTACCGGCTCTGACCGGGCGTCGTATTGTCATAGATCAGAGGTCTCGATTACCGCCGGCCACCAGACGCTCTAGATGTAGCAGCGGCGCGGTATCGATGCCCAACTCCTCGAAATGGGTCACCGTATTGCGCAAATATTCGCTGTTGTTGCCGCTGCGGCCATTATTGTTTCGAATGCAATCCGCGGCCTGTTCCGGCGTCAGTTTACCGGCATATTGCACATGATTATGGGCGGCCGTGTAGGTGTGCGCCCGCACCGTCCGGTCGCCAAGCCGCACGGTCACCCAACGCGGCGTATAGACCCGGGTGACCATCTCGCGCTGGATAAGATACTCAACGACGTTCTCGGCATCGGCGGCGCGCACCCGATAGGCGACACCCTTGCAACTGCCGCCAATGTCCAACCCCAGCACCAGACCCGGCCGCGCGCGGGTGCCGCGATGGACATGGGAATAGACGCAAAAGGCGCGGTGGAAGCCGTGGACGACACCGAATTGACGCTCCAAATGGGGAAAGTCGGGACGCCACATGAGCGAACCGTAGCCGAACACCCAGAGATCGTCTCGCCGGGTGTGCGAGGCCATCACCGCATCCAGGGTCTTGGCAAACTCTTCGTCTGTCAGATCGTACTGATCGGTGAGGTGGCTGAGATCGGGCTGGGGTCGAGACATGGCATGCCAGATACTGGTCTGCGAGACCTGACGCAATAGTCATCGCCGGCAATCGGCTCGACCGAGTCACGCGGCAGCGTATATATGAATGCCGTTTTCCAGCCCCCTTGGAGCAACCGACCCAATGCGCCGCCGTCTCATCATGATCGCCGGAATCTCCGCCATACTGGTCGCCATTGTGGTGACCGTCGCTTGGTTCGTGCTGGTTCAGCAGACGCGGTCGGCGATCAACAAATGGGCTGAGATTCAGCGCGCAAATGGCAACGACATTAGCTGGCAGAGCCTGAGCTTCTCGGGCTATCCGCTGCGCATCGACACCCATATCGATACACCGCAGGTGAGTTTTCGCCAGGGTGATCGGGATCGGCAGGTCAATTGGAAGCCTCAGTTTCTGACCTTTAAAATTTCCTCCATCGCTCCCAATGCCATCGATTTTGATAGCCCCGGCGCGCATGACTTACAAATAACCTTCGACGATGAAATTTTGGCGACCCTCATCGAAGCCGAAACTTTGGAGGGGCAAGCCCGCTTTCCGACGGGCAATTATCAACGGATCGAGCAGCTTGCCGGGCAGTTCGCCGATGTGCGGGTAACCCAAAGCGGTCAGGCCGAACCGGTTACGGTGAAACAGGGCAGCTTCGACATCATGCTCGGCGCAGAGACCCCGATCGACCCTCAGG
>JABDJY010000448.1 GCA_013003285.1 Alphaproteobacteria bacterium
GGTCATGTCCATCATAGTGTGATGGATACCGCCGACTCCATAACCCGAGGTTCGACGCCCCGCGAACGGCATCCAATCGACACGGAATGCGGAGTGTTCGTTGACCATGACGGCGCCGGCGTCGAGCCGGCTGGAAAGATTTAGGGCGCGATCGAGATCAGCGGTGTAGACCGCCGCCTGAAAGGCCAGGGGTAATCCGTTTGCCCGAGACACTGCGTCGGACAAGTCGTCGAAACCGTAGATCAAGCATACCGGTCTGAACACTTCCAAGGTCGAAATATTCGCGGTGGCTGGCGGCTCGAGCAGGATCGTGGGCTCATATAATCGCTCGGTGAGTTGCCGGCCGCCGGCAAGGACTTTTGCGCCGCCGGAAACAGCCTCATCTACCCAACTGGAAACGCGATCGACCTCGCGGGGCAGGATCAGTGGCCCAACGTCGGTATCCGCCGCCTGCGGATCGCCTGTCACTAATCGCGCAACCTCATCGGTGAAGGCGTTGCAGAACGATTCCTTAATTCGATTGTCGACGAAGATCCGCTGCACCGAAACACAGACCTGGCCGGCATGGTAGTAGCTGCCCTTGACGAGCGAGGGGATCATCTTCTCCAAATCGGCATCGTCGCAAACGATAACCGGTGCCGCGCCGCCATGTTCGAGAGCGCAACGGGTCCCCGGTGCGAGTTTGGAACGCAGATACCAACCAACCCGCGACGAGCCGATGAAGCTGAAAAAACGCCACCCGCGGGTCGGTGACCAAACGCTCCGCGGTAGGGATGTCGCACACGCAAATCTGGCACCAGGCTTCGGGTAGTCCGGCCGCATGTACCAGTTCGACGAATTTCAGACAGGATAGGGGTGTCGTGTCCGCGGGTTTGATAATGACCGGGCAGCCGGTGGCGATGGCCGGTGCGACCTGGTGCACGATCAGATTAAGCGGATGATTGAAGGCGCTGACGGCGACGACCGGACCGATCGGTTCTTTGCGGGTGAACGCCAGACGCGCGGCACCGGCTTTGGTCAGATCCATGGGGATTTCCTGACCGTGCAAGCCGGCAATGCCCTCGGCCGCGAGTTCGACACCGTTCACGGCGCGCTCGGCCTCAATGCGGGCATCGGTCAACGGCTTACCGCCTTCGCGCGCGATTAGGATGGCGAATTTCTCAGTCCGCTCACGCATAAGTGAGGCGAGCCGCTGGAGTATTTCGATGCGTTGATAGGCCGCCAGCCAACTGTCGCGATCTTTGAATGTTGCGCTGGCGCGCGCCAGCATAGCATCGGCCTCGGACCAGGTTGCGTAAGGCAACTCTTCGATGACAGCGCCATCATAGGGTTGTTCGACGACAAGCCGGGTCGCTTCGGTCATGGGGGTGCTCCCGTCGCTGTTATATGAGGCAGACGCGCTCTGCGAGTTCGTCGATCAGGACGCGCTGATTCTCGCTGTAGTCGATCGGCGCCTCGACAAGATGGACACCGCCTGCCTGGAAACAGCTTTCGAGAAGGGGGACGAAATCTTCGGTTGCTTCGACCCGGTGGCCGATGGCGCCGTAGCTATTGGCGTATTGGACGAAGTCCGGGTTGCCATATTCCAGCCCCCAGTCGGGAAGACCTGCATCGGCCTGCTTCCAGCGGATCATGCCGTAGGAATCGTCGCGCAGGATCAGCACAACCAGGTTGAGGCCGAGGCGCACGGCGGTTTCCATTTCCTGGCTATTCATCATGAAACCGCCGTCGCCGCAGATGGCCATCACGCGTCGGTCTGGATAAAGCATGGACGTCATCATCGCCGAGGGCAGGCCGGCGCCCATGGTGGCCAGCGCATTGTCGAGCAGCACCGTGTTCGATTGCTGGGTCAGATAGTTGCGGGCAAACCATATTTTGTAGGTGCCGTTATCGAGCGCGATGATGCCGTCGGGCGGCATGACAGCGCGCACATCGGCGACGATGCGTTGGGGAAGCAGAGGGAATGACGGATCGTCTGTCCGTTCTGAGATCTGCGCCAGCACTTCGTCGCGGACGGTCATGAAATAATCGAAATCATGTCCGGGCTCCGGTTCCAGCCGATCAGCGAGACGGTGGAAGCTCGACGCGATATCGCCGACCAGTTCGAGCTGCGGGAAATAAACTTCATCGACCTCGGCGGGGGAAAAGTTCACATGCACGACCTGTTTGCCACCATGCTCCATGAAGAAAGGTGGTTTTTCGACAACATCATGGCCGGCATTTATGACCAAGTCGGCGCGATCGATCGCGCAGTGCAAATAGTCGCCTGCCGATAGTGCGGCTGTTCCGATATAAAGCTCATGGAACTGGCCAATGACGCCTTTCCCCATCTGGGTATTGAAGTAAGGAATTCGCGTTTTACCGACGAAAGCTTCGAGGGCCTCGATGATACGCTTGCGGTTGGCGCCGGCGCCGACGAGTAGAAGTGGATGCTTCGCCGCGCGGATCATCGCAACAGCCTGGTCAATCGCGTCGTCGTCACAGATCGGCCGTCTTGGTGAAGTCGGCGGAAATAGGGGTTGATCGTCGACCAATTCCGCGGCGATGTCTTCGGGCAACTCGATATGGACAGCGCCGGGCCGTTCCTCTTCGGCGAGGCGGAACGCTTCGCGGACCACGCTGGGGATGGTGTTGCCGTTGACGATCTGTTTGGCAAATTTGGTGATCGGCCGCATCATCGACACCACATCGATGATCTGAAACTGGCCCTGCTTGCTGGCCTTGATGGGCTTTTGGCCGGTGATCATCATCATGGGCATGGCGCCAAGTTGGGCATAGGCCGCCGCGGTCACGAAGTTTGTTGCGCCGGGGCCGAGCGTTGCCAGGCAGACACCGGCCTTGCCGGTCAGCCGACCATAGGTGGCGGCCATGAAGCCAGCGCCCTGTTCGTGACGGGTCAAGATCAGTTTGATTTTCGATGTACGCAGAGAATCGAGGAAGTCCAAATTCTCTTCACCGGGTACGCCAAAGATATACTCAACGCCTTCCTTTTCCAGCGCCTTGACGAAGAGGTCTGACGCCCGCATCCGAGCCCCGGTGGCGACTGTTGTTGTATTATTGGCGTCGAGATTGCTCATCATATGTTCCTTGGAGAGAGTGTAGGTCTGCCTAAGCGGCATCTCGTGGTGCGAATTCTGGACGCACTTCGGGCACCGGGTAACGCTCGTCGAGCGGAATTGACTTGCCGTCGCCGACGGCGACCCGGCAATGGAAGCGCTTCAGCGCGCGCGGCTCCGCGACACCGCAGGAATGGGAAATAATGTTGGTGCCGTAGCTGAGTTTCTCGACGAAGTTTTTCACTCGAACCGATTTTTCCTCGGGGTCGAGGCCGCGCTGTAGCCGGCGGTCGTGGGTGGTGACGCCAGTGGGGCAGGTGTTCTTGTTGCATTTAAGGGCCTGAATGCAGCCCAGCGCGAACATGAAGCCGCGCGCGGAGACAACGAAATCGGCGCCCACGCAATAAGCCCAGGCGACCTCGGCTGGAGTAATCAGTTTGCCCGAAGCGATTATCCTGGTGCGCTCACGCAAACCGTACTTGGTCAGAGTATCGACCACGACGGGCAGCGACTCCTTGATCGGCAATCCGACATTGTCCATCAACGGCATGGGGGCGGCGCCGGTTCCGCCGTCACCGGAATCGACGGTGATGAAATCTGGCGCACTCTCAAGGCCACGTGCGTGGATTTCCGCGCACATGCTTTCGAGCCAGCCATAGGCGCCAACGACGGTTTTAAAGCCGACCGGCTTGCCTGTGACGGTTCGGATACGCGCGACCATATCCAGCAGGTCATCCACTGAATCGATATCGAGATGGCGGTTGGGTGAGATGGAATCGCTGAAGGCGGGAATGCCCCGAATACCGGCGATCTCTTCGGTGACTTTGACCGCCGGTAATATGCCGCCCTTACCGGGCTTGGCGCCTTGGCTGAGTTTGATCTCGAACATCTTAACTTGGTCGTGCGCCGCCACGTCGCGCAGCTTCTCGTCGCTAAGGTTGCCGGCCTTGTCGCGCACGCCATATTTCGCCGTACCGATTTGAAACACGATGTCGCAGTCACCACACAGATGGTAGGGCGACAGCCCGCCTTCGCCGGTATTGAGCCAGCAGCCGGCCATGGCCGCGCCTTTCGACAGTGCCTCGACGGCAGGCTGGGAAATGGCGCCGAAGCTCATGCCCGATATATTGACCAGTGATTGCGCCACATAAGGGTGCTCGGCGAAGGGGCCGATGGTGAGCGCCGGTGCTTTCTCCACATCCTCGGCGAGTTTTGGGAACGGGCAATTGACGAAGATGACCGTACCCGCCGGCGTCAGGGCCTTGGTCGATCCAAAAGCGATGGTGTTGTCGGCACCGCGCGCCGATTTATAAACCCAATCGCGTTCGGCTCGGTTGAACGGCATTTCCTCGCGATCCATGGCGAAGAAATACTGGCGAAAATACTCGCCCAGAGACGAGAATATGTGGCGGAACCGGCCGATCACCGGGTAGTTGCGCCGCACAGCGTCGGCCGTTTGTGAGACATCGATGATGAACATAACAATCGCGGCCAGCACAATCACCCCGATGATGAACACGAACAGCGATGCCAGAACGTTGATGCTGGTCATGGAAAAACTTCCGAATAAAGACATTCCCCGCCCTCCCGCTAGGAATCCGAAGGCTGCATTTGTTGTAAGCCGTCGATAGTAGACATGAGACCTGAAGTTACATGTTCAAGTCACACTGGTTGTGTGGTCGGGCAAGATGTTCACCAGAGCGGTCGACAGGCTGGCCGGCGAAATCAAAACGCCGAATTCCTTGCACCAGATAACGACGCTTTTATACGCGGCGACATCGATACCTACCGGCACCGTATACACCTGACTGCCGCGAAAATTCCGCAGGCGACCGAGATCGACTTTGTCAGCGTCGAGGAAATTGCTGCGCGTACGAACTTCCGGATGGTCGACCAAGTAGACATGAAAGCGCGGTCCCGGACGCACCAGGAAGTCTTCGTGTAGGAACACCACGGTGCCGCCGCTGGGGTCCTGGAATATTGTCACCTGGCCTTCACCGTAATGGACCGGGTCCATTTTGTTGGCGTGAATGAATGTGCCGCCAGCGAGCTTGGTGCGTTGGGTATCGGGTGCAAGGGTTTCCGATGCCATGTCGTTTAAAAACCAGAACGGATAGATGAAAACACCGGCGCCGAAACCGCCGGCGCCGCCGACGACCAGTCCGACAATGGTTGCGATTATAAGTCGTTTCATTTCATTGCCCCGCTGTTTGAGATAAGTACGCACGAAATCTATCGCGCACTCAGAAAGGTAGCGGCGCAGGGGCGCTTCTCGCCAATATCCATTGACGATAAATTCGATAGCCCATCGCTATGGCGGAGCCAACCAAACGGGATTCCACATGCAGAACGGCCGGGAGATACACCGGCCGCCGCGGAAACATTATTATGACCAGTGCGCTCAATACCTGATTGGTTCAAACTTTGTGTGTATGCTGACGTGAAATCGATAGTTGAGACAGAAGGAGTTGCTTAATGGCGCGTCGTTTATTTCAGTTGGCCGCCGCCGCCGTGTTGATATTTTCCGGCACATCACAAGCGGTGGCTCAGCAGCAGCCCTTCTATGATTTCCGCGCCTGTGACGGCGAGATATCGAGCCTGGCTTTGGGCGAGATTCCGCAAACCGACGCTTATGCCGTCGATATTTTTGACCCCACCGAAACGTCTCTGCGATTTCGCGATATCTTTCTGGCCGAACTCAACGAATCCTCAAAGGCAACAAGCGAGGACGGCAATCTGGTCTTCAGTTTCCGCTCGGAATCGATCTTTCGGGGTATTACATCGCGCGGCGAGGTGAACCCGACCTATCGCGGCGACGAAAGTGGATCGCGGGCGTCTCCGCGAAGTGACGAGGACGAAACGCGCGAGCTAATTCGCAGCGACCGGTCTCGGCGTGACCGGCGGGGACAGGCGAGCCAGCAGGTGCTCGTCGAGGCCGAACTCCGTAACAACAAGACCCAGCGAGTTGTCTGGTTGGCCACAGTCCGCTGCAGTCCCCTGACAAATGACAATAATGTGCTGATGAAGTTTGTCTCCGAGGTGTTTATCGAGAACATCGGGATGGCGGTTAAACAAAAACCATTCTGAGATTACCCTGAACGCAAAGGGCTTGAGCATGGTTGAAAAGCTGATAGCCGGATTTCTGGTCCTTATTTTCGCGGGTGCGACCTTTGCCAGTTCGGACGCTGTTGCTGGTACGGCACAGATCGCCCAAGGCCAGGCGGAGCAGGACAAACGGCCCGCGGTTGAACCCGACGCTGAGCGCGCCAAGGACGATGATCGTGAGGAACTCCTCGATGCCCAAACCAAAGCGCGCCGAGACTCGCAACTCAAAGCGGAAGACAGCGTACGCGAGGACAATGCAGCCGACGCTCAACGCCGTGCGATTGAGCGAAAAGCACGCATAAAGGCACTTATCGAGAGATAACACGCCCCTCGTTCCAGCGGATGAGAATTTGGTGATGAGCAATATTGCCTGTGGTTGCGAATCTTTGACGCCGTCTACACTTTCCGGCGATCGGGAGGCGCATGACGATCGAACAAGTTACCGAACAACAGCCAGCGGAAATCGACGGTTTAATCTGCGCCTATTTGCTTGATGGCGAAGGCGGCGGAAAGGGGCTCGATTGGGCCGGCATTCGCGCCTGGACCGCCAGCGACGGGATTTTGTGGGTGCATCTCGACCGCTTGGTGGAACCCGCGCGGCAATGGTTGCTGGAAGAGAGTGGCATAGCCCCGGTAATTGGCAATTCATTGCTCGCGGAGGAAACCCGGCCGCGCGTTTTAGCCGACCATGATGCGCTGATGGTTTTCGTGCGCGGGGTGAATTTGAACCCCGGTGCGAATCCCGAAGACATGGTGAGTGTGCGGGTCCATATCGGGGCAAACCGTATCATCACGCTGCGCCATGCCCGGCTCATGGCCATCAATGATTTGCGCGAGGCAATCGACGGCGGTGTGGGCCCGAAAACGCCGGGCGAATTTCTCGTCCGCATGGCCGACCGGCTGATCGATCGAATGGGACCGGTAATCACGGAAATCGACGAAACGCTCGATGATTTGGAAGAACAGGTCCAACAAACCGCAACGTCGGAACTGCGTGGCCGGCTGCGGCAGACTAGGCAAAAATCAATCATGTTGCGGCGCTACCTGGCCCCCCAGCGCGATGCCATGTCGCGCTTGCAGGCCGAGCGCCTGGATTGGTTGAGCGACCTTGATTGCACAATGCTGCGCGAAATCGCCGATCGCACGACCCGCTATGTGGAGGATTTGGAGGCGGCGCGTGAACGCGCGGCGGCGGTGCAGGAGGAATTCAACTACCAGATTTCCGAACGGATGAACCGGACCATGTACGCCCTGACCGTGGTTGCCGCGATCCTGCTGCCGCCGAGCCTGATCGCCGGCTTGTTCGGCATCAATGTGGGGGGCATGCCGGGTGTCGACAACGGTAGTGCATTTTTTATCGTTATCGGGGCAATCACCGTGTTGGCGGTGGTTGAATATATATGCCTGAGAAAGCTGCGATGGATATGACGACCAGATCGCTGAACGGGCTCGCGGTATGAGCGGCTTGTTCGATATTGAGCTGTTCAAAGGCTACGCGCAGAGCGCGCTTGAGCGAATTTCGGCCGAGCTGCTGACAACCACGGCATTGTACCAAGCCGGGGCGATTGTCGTCGCCTTGATAGTGGCGCTCCTGATCACCCCGCCATTCCGAAGATGGTTGCAGCGGCGTCTCGACGAGGCCGCCGAAGATTCGCGCCTGCATAATGTCTGCGCCACCTTCCTCACCTTGGTGACGCCGGTGTTGTGGGTGCTCTTACTGTGGCTGGCGGTGGAAGTTGCCGCGAATGCGCAATGGCCTAACAAGCTGATCTCGATCGTGGTGAGCCTGGTCAATGCCTGGATCATCATCCGGCTGGTTTCGCGGTTCGTGAGCGATGCGGCCTGGGCGCGGTTCTTTGCCGTCACCATATGGGTGATCGCGGCGCTCAATATCGTCGAGCTGCTGCAGCCGGCGCTGAGTATGCTCGACGGCATCGCCTTGCAAATCGGCGATGTGCGGGTGACGGCGCTGTCGGTCGCCAAGGGCGTGTTCTATCTGGTGGTACTGCTGTGGTTGGCCAACCTGGTCTCCAGCATTCTCGAGCGTCGCATCCAGACCCTGCCGAGCCTGACCCCGTCGATCCAGGTGCTGTTTGCCAAGCTGCTCAAAATTGCCTTGATCGTAGTTGCCGGGGTCGTCGCGATTAATGCAGTCGGCATTGATTTAACAGCCTTCGCCGTTTTCGGCGGTGCGCTGGGCGTCGGTATCGGGTTTGGCTTGCAGAAAATCGTCGCCAATTTTATCAGCGGCATCATTCTACTGTTGGATAAGTCGATCAAACCCGGCGATACTATCGGTGTGTCAGGCACCTATGGCTGGATTCAGTCGCTGGGCGCCCGCTACGTCTCGGTGGTGACCCGCGATGGCATCGAGCATCTGATTCCCAATGAAGAGTTGATCACGACGCGGGTGGAAAACTGGTCTTTCAGCAATCTACGCATTCGCCAGAAAATTCCCGTTGGCATTTCCTATTCCTCGGACGTGAGGGCGGCGATTGAAATGTGTGTGGAAGCGGCTGCTTCGAATCCGCGGGTGCTAAAGTCGCCCAATCCGATATGCCTGTTGAAAGGCTTCGGCGATAGCGCGGTCGATTTGGAAGTGCGCTTCTGGGTTGTCGATCCGCAGAACGGTCTGTCGAACGTGAAGAGCGATATCCTGTTGGATATCTGGGATCGCTTCCACGAAAACGGCATCGAGATTCCGTTCCCGCAACGTGACTTGCATCTAAAGACAGTGGCGCCCGAGGTGCGCGCGGCCGGTATTCAGCCGGTCGCCGATCCGCATTAGCTGCGACGTCTGATCATTGCGGCGATTCGGCCATCGATTAGCGCCAACCCACAGGCGATCAGCAGCATGCCAATGATGTGCTGGATCAGCAAGAATTCACCCAGAACTGTTATTCCCAGAATAATGGCGGTAACCGGCACGAGGAAATTGACCAGCATTAGATTAGTCGCGCCAGCTGTCGCTAATATCCGAAAATAAATCATGTAAGCCGTCGCCGTGGAGATCAGGCCCAGGCTGCCGACGGCGATCCAACCTATGGTGCTAGGGGTGGCGAGGTTCCAGGGCTGATCGAATAGCAGAACGGCCGGGATCAGGAGGATTGTCGAGGCGCTTACCTGACCGGTCGCGATCATTAGCGGTGGCAATCCCTGTTTGGCGTAGCGCCGCCCATAAATGCTGGCCAGCGCATAAAGACATGCGGCCAAGAGGATGGCGAGTTGAGCCAACAGGCTGTCGCCGATGTCGCCTAACGCATCCGGGCCGATCAGCACGATAACGCCGACCAAACCCGCGATGACGCCTGCGAACCGGCTCATTGTCATGCGTTCATCGGTGGTCAGGAAGTGGGCAATGATGACGGTTATCAGCGGGGTCGCGGCGATCAAGATCGAGGCCAGCGCGCTGGCGATGTGCGACTGCCCCCAAGCGATGAGTGAGAAGGGAATCGCGCCATTGATCGCGCCCATGACCAAGAATGACGTTCAGATGTCCTTTTCTTTGGGAGTTTTGATCCGCAGCCCGATGAGTACGACCCAAAGCACGACAGTGGCAATGGCGACCCGCAAAAAGGCAATTGTAAAGGCGGGAAAGTCCAGGACCGCGAGGCTGACAAACAGGAAAGACCCGCCCCAGAAAATCGACAGCACAAGCAGCATGCTCCATTCGAGCGGGGTCATCGATTTTGCATTGCCGTCGGTCACTTCTGGCTCTCCAAACGTGGGCTCTAACCATTAGAGAAGAGACGGTGCTTAAGCGACCCGTTCTTTAGTGTTCCTTAACCAAGACGGTGCAGTTTTGAGACCATTGTATGTCGTTCGAAAATTGCGTTTGGCGAAAATCTAACGCCAGAATGCCGTGGAGAAAAAAATGACGAAATTAGCAATCGGCGCCCTTGTGGCCACACTGATTACGGCGCCGTCCGGATTGGCCGCACAGCAAGATTCTAGCGCATCGGCTGAACTCGTTGCCGTTCAGGTTGATGTTGCACCGACAATAGATGGTGTTGCCGACGAGGATATTTGGGCGCGGGCAACGGCGCTTGTAACTCACGATCCTCTCGCTGAGGCCGATTTGACGATCAAGGCCGTCTATTCGGGCGACAGTATCTATTTTCTAGCGAGCTACCCTGACGCAGATGAAAGCCGCACCCATAAGACCCAGGTATGGATCCCGGAACAGGACCGTTACCGCATCGGCCCCGACCGCGAGGATACCTTTGTGTTCAAATGGAGCATGGAGCCAGGACCGGTTGACCTTCGAGTCGATGCCGATAGACCTTATCGAGCGGATATTTGGTTCTGGAAGGCAACCCGCACCGATCCTTCAGGCTACGCCGATGATAAGATGCATATCTATTCGCCCATCGAAGGCCCTAATTCCAGGACTGTCCTGTCCAAGCGGGGCCTAAGGTTTTTCCTGGACCGTCCGGGTGATGACGGTAAGTCGGCGTATCAGACGATGGTCCAGGCCGAACATAAGGGCGATCGAGTGCCCTTCTACGGACCTCGACAGCCGCAGGGGAGTCGGGCCGATATTCGTGCCAAGGGTGTGTGGCGCGATGGTGTCTGGACTGTTGAGTTTGCGCGTAAGCTGGTCACGAATAACGCCGACGACATTCAGTTCGACATCGAGCAGGAATACCGGTTTGGTGTTTCCCGATATGAGATCGCCGGTCGTGAGCGTAATCCAAAATTGGATCAACCTTGGTACGGCGCTGGGGAAATCACCGAACAGCTAACAATGAAATTTCTGAATTCGATCGTCGCCAATCGATAGTCCGAGGTTTGAATTGTTCGTGATCCAGGTCAGACGATGTCGTTGACAAGTCTAATTCGTGTGGGGTTTCTCGCGCTGGCTATATTGGTCGCGGGCGTTGCAGTGCTGGCGACTCAACACAGCGGCCGTTCCATCCGGGCCATCGACATCAGTTTCTCGGCCGTTGCACCAACTGAAATCAGTTTAAAGCAGGTTGCTTCACTACTCGCCGACAGCCGATTGGCATTCGTGAAATACGACAAACGCGATCGAACGACGGCGTCGGAAGCGATCAAACTACTGGCAAAGTTGGTAGAAGTTGAGAACGATCTGATTGCGAAATATTCCAACAATCAGATTGGACCCATATTGGGTAAACGTTCCGCGAACCTGGCCCGGGTATCGTTCTATACTTATTTGGATGAGAGCGAGGTCGATCGCTCTGGCGATACTGCCATCGGCCTTCGGCGTGCGGTCGACAATGCGCTAAGAGATTTTAGGGTTTCTCTTATCTCCGGCGAGAAATTTATTATCGATTCTGACGATGGGCTCGATCTTCTGTTGCAGGCCGGCAATATCCTGAGTTCCACCGAAACGACATTGCGACGCTACGATTCGCGCTCCGAAATCGACTTTTCGAGTGTGATGGTGCCGGTCGAGCGGGCGCTGGCGATTTTGAACAGTTTACCGTTGGATGCGTTACTGCAGGCTCAAACCTTGGCAACCGGTATCGATTCCGCGGATCTCATTAGCGATATCGAATCTATTCGGCGTCCGGTCCGGCGGGTGCGGGGCGCGCTGTTCGCCTACAAGGACGCCGAAGATGCAGAACTTACCGGGACCTCCCAGCGGGAGGCAACGCTGGTTGCGGAGAAGGCCTTCTCTCTTGCGCAAAACCAGATACTGATTACCAACGAGAAAATCGAAACCGTCTTTGCCAGGTTTACCGCTGGCGTCGTCGCCGAAGGACAACGCAACCAGCAGATCTTCTTGGTGGCCGTAGGGATTGGAGTCATCGCCGCGATTATTATCGCGCTGTTGATTGAATTCACATTGACACGTCGTTTTTCGGTGCTTGCAAAGGCGGCCCGGCGGGTGAGCTCGGGGGAACTTGATCTTGCGCTCGAGTTAAAAGGTAGCGACGGCCTGGGTCAATTCACCGGCGAATTTAACAACATGGCGTCCAAGCTAAAAGAGCGAGAGGCGGCGCTGAACGATAATCTTGAGCAATTGCGCACGGCGCAAAAGGATTTGCATTCCCTCAACGAGGCACTTGAGTCGCGGGTTGTCGACCGGACAAATGAGTTGAGTGTTGCCAAAGATGAGGCGGAACGGGCAAGTCGCGCGAAGTCCGAGTTTTTGGCCAACATGAGCCACGAACTGCGCACGCCACTGAACGCGATCATTGGCTATAGCGAGATGTTGCTGGAGGACGCTGAGGCCGACGGTGCGAAGGAACAAGCCGAAGATTTGCGGAAAGTGCGGCGCTCGGGCCGTCACCTGCTCGGATTGATCAACGATATTCTGGATATCTCAAAGATCGAGTCCGGAAAGTTTGAAATGAGCTTTGACGATGCGGGGCTCAGTGAAATGGTGACGGAAGTCGAGGAGATCGCAGGCTCCCTGATGGAGAAGAATGGAAACCAACTGTCTATCAGTGTGCCTAAGGAGCTGGGTAGGCTCGAATGCGATGAGCAGCGCCTGCGCCAAATCTTGTTGAACTTGTTGAGCAACGCCACGAAGTTCACCGCCGATGGTCAGGTTGGCCTGACCGTGAAGCGGGCTGGGGATGGCTGGGTGCACTTTTTGGTGCGCGATAGCGGCATCGGCATGAGCGCGCAGCAAGTGGCGGCGATATTCGAGCCATTCGGACAGGCAGATGCTTCGATAACGAAGAAGTATGGCGGGACGGGCTTGGGATTGGCGATTAGTCTGCGCTTCGCGGAAATGATGGGCGGCGGGATTGCTGTCGAGAGCGAACTTGGCGCCGGTACGAGTTTCACGCTCACGCTTCCCGACATCGAATCCGGTCAACGGGAGGTCATTACCGGTGATGGTGGGCCGCTGGTGTTGGTAATTGAAGACTCCGTGTCTGACAGTGCGTTGTTGGAGCGCCACTTGCTGCGCGTAGGCTACCGCGTGCAGCTAGCCCCCGATGGTCTGCACGGTTTGGATTGCGTTCGAAAAGTACAGCCGGCGGCAATAATATTAGATATCGAAATGCCCAACATGGATGGGTTCGAATTTTTGCAGAAATTGCACGAAGACGCTGATTTATCTTTGATCCCGGTAATCATTCTCTCCCAGCATGACGAGCGCGAACGCGCCCTGGCTCTCGGTGCTAAAAGCTTCCTCAACAAGCCTTTCGACCGGATTGCGCTGGAGAAAATCCTTATCCAATGCTGTGAGAGCGATCCTGCTGTTGCCACGGTGAGTGCGGCGTAGTTCAAACGCCCAAGCGGCGTGTATATATAAGTGTAGACCTCGCGGGTAAGAATGACCGGTCGAAGGTCTACCAAATCGTAAAATCCCTTAAATACAACGAGATACTTAGCGACCGGTTGGAAATTGCCGGATAATTGCGCTTTATTTTTGCTTATATTCATCTGAATGCCTCTAAACACTCGCAAGTATTGGAATCGATAGAGAAAGCAAAAAAGGAACTTTGGTGGCAGGCTCGTCCGCGAAGTCAGAATTGATTCAATTCGATGGAGTACGGACATGCCCCCAGGTGGAAATAAAGGCGGCGGCGGTGGCGCCGGGTCGAGCGGTAGTGGCAGTGGCGGAAGCGGCGGCAAGAACGGGTTAAATGCCGTCCGCGGCACCAATAATGCCGATCTACTGATCGGCACAGATGCCGCCGATATGGTCGACGGCAAAGGCGGCGACGATACCCTGTTCGGTGGGCTGGGCAATGACCTGATCGAAGGTGACAAGGGCAACGACGTCCTTATCGGTGGCGCTGGCGACGACCATCTCGATGGTGGCCACGATACCGATTCCGCGCTCTATATGGATGATTCCGCGGGGACGTCGAGCAGCGATCCTGACGATTATTATTCGGTGTTCGGCTACGACATCGCGATCGGCCCCAACGGTACGACGATTACCGATCAGGATGCCGCCGACGGCGATACCGGCGTTGATACGTTGGTGGCTGTCGAGAACGCTGTTTTCTCTGACAATGACGCAGATGGCGATGGCACGGCCGAGCTGATAACCGTGCATCTCGATGGCCAGAACAATGCGGTTTTGGCGGTCGCCGATAGTGGTGCGGGAGATGAAGACACCGCCATCGTCTATGACGCTGGTTATCTTATCGCCAATGACATTGATTTCGACGGTGACGCGAAGGAACTTATATCTGTTCAAGACGCGGTGAATGGCACCGTTTCGCTAGCCGCGGACGGAACCGTAACTTTCATCCCCAATGCCGACTATTCCGGCGAGGCCAGTTTCACCTACACCGTGACGGACGGTAAAGGTGGGACGGATACGCAAATCGTAAGTCTCGATATTGCCGCGGTGGTCGATGCCCCGATTCTCGAAGTGGCGCCTGCCATGGGAGATGAGGATACGCCGATTGCGCTGAACCTGTCGGCGGCGCCGTCGGATGCCGATGGCTCGGAAATTCTGTCTTCCCTGTTGGTGTCGGCCATTCCGGTTGGTGCAACCCTGTCGGACGGCGTGAACAGTTTCACCGCTGTTGCCGGCGATACAGAGATTGATATTTTCGATTGGAACCAGAGTTCCCTGACGATTACTCCACCCGCTGATAGCGATGTGGACTTTGAGTTGACGGTGACGGCAGAGGCCATGGAGGTCTCTAACGGTGACACTAAAACGACAAGTGAACCCATTGCTGTCACCGTCAACGCCATCGCCGATGCGCCGACGCTCGATCTTAACGATGGGGTGGCGGGCGATCAGTTGGCGATAGGCGTTTCCGGCGACGAAGATACGGCGATTGCGTTCGACGTATCATCCGCTCTGAGCGATACGGACGGATCGGAAACACTGTCGCTGGTTGTCTCCGCGATCCCTGTCGGCGCGACGCTAACAGACGGGACGGAAGTCTTTGTCGCCAGTGCTGGCGACACTGAGGTCGATATTTCGACCTGGAATTGGACCAGCATGATGGTGACGCCGCCGCTCAACAGCGGTGACGATTTTCAATTGACCGTGACGGCGACGGCAACCGAATTCTCCAACAGTGATACCGCTACCACGGTCGGTACGATCGATGTTGGGGTGACCGGCACCGTCGATGCGCCGACGTTGGATTTGGATGCCAATACGGCGGGTGATCAGTCGATCGGAGCTGCAAGCGGGGACGAAGACACGGCGATCGCGGTCGATCTAACGGCGGCGCTGAGTGATACGGATGGTTCGGAGACTTTGTCACTTGTGGTGTCGGCAATTCCTGTCGGCGCAACCCTGTCGGACGGGATCAATTCGTTCACCGCGACTGGAACCGGCACCGAAGTTGATATAGCTGCTTGGAATCAGGCGGCGCTGACAATTACGCCACCGGCTGATAGCGATGGCGATTTCCAGCTGACGGTGACAGCGACGGCGACCGAAGGCGGCGCTGGTGGCGCCACGGCGTCAACCGCCGGTACCATCGACGTTACGGTCAACGCCGTAGCCGATGCACCGGAGATTGATCTAGATGCGCCGCAAACGGGTGCGCAGAACGTAGGTGCCGCTGAAGGACAGCAGGGGAAACCCATCGCGCTCGATGTAGCGGCATCAGTTTCCGATACGGACGGTTCTGAATCGCTAACATCGCTGGTGGTGTCGAACATTCCGGTCGATGCGATTTTGTCGGATGGGGTGAATAGCTTTACCGCGACGGCCGGCGATACCGATGTGGATATCCTGGGTTGGGATTTGAATGCGCTGACAGTCACGCCGTTGGCGGGCAATGACGTCGACTTCCAACTGCTGGTGACGGCGACATCGACGGAAAGCTCGAACGGCGACACCAATTGGACGCAAGGTTCGATTGATGTGACGGTCCTGGGTGAAATCGGCGCCCCGACCATCGACCTTGGCGCATTGGCGACTTCCGCCGGGTTCAGCATTTTCGGCGCCGACAATGGCGATCAAGTCGGTTGGTCGGTGTCCGACGCAGGTGACATCAATGGCGACGGCTTCGGCGATATCATTCTCGGCGCCCTGAACGGAGATGGCCTGGCGGATGCCAAGCTCGATGCCGGTGAGAGTTACGTCATCTTCGGTAAGGTCGGCGGCTTTGGCGACATCGATTTGGGCGCCTTGGCACCTGCCGATGGATTTATGATCGGTGGCGCGGCTACCGGCGACCATTCGGGTAATTCAGTTTCCTCGGCGGGTGATATCAATGGCGATGGCTTTGCCGACATCATCATCGGTGCCTCTGAATCCGATGGCACGGGCGGACCGGACGACGGTGACGGTGAAAGCTATGTGATTTTCGGTAAAGCCGGCGGGTTCACGGATATCGATCTCGGATCGCTTTCTGGCGCTGATGGCTTTACGATCTCAGGTGCAGAAGCTGGCGATAAGTCAGGCTTCTCGGTGGCCTCGGCCGGCGACATCGATGGCGATGGGTTCGATGATTTAATCATCGGCGCCTACCTCGCCGATGACGCCGGTGTGGCCGATGCCGGCCAGAGTTATGTGATCTTCGGTCAGCCTGGTGGGTTTTCCGATATCGATTTGGGCGCCATAGCGCCGGGTGCCGGGTTCACGATTACCGGTGGCGGCGCGGGCGATCAGGCCGGTTGGTCGGTTAGTTCAGCCGGCGATGTTAACGGTGATGGCTTCGACGATATTATTGTGGGCGCACTCCGCGGCGACGGTATTGGCGACGCCGAAAAAGACGCTGGCGAAAGCTATGTAATCTTCGGTAAAGCCAGTGGTTTCTCCGATATCGACGTAAGCACATTGGCGCCAGCCGATGGCTTTACCATTCGCGGTGCAGATGCCGGTGATCGGGCGGGTTACTCGGTTTCATCCGCCGGCGACGTTAATCGAGATGGTTATGAGGATGTAATTATCGGCGCTATTGGCGGCCGGGGCGCTGGTAACGCCACGATGAACTCAGGCGAGGCCTATGTCGTGTTCGGCAAGGCAAGCGGTCTTGGCGATGTCGACTTAGGCGCGCTGGCGCCGACAGACGGTTTCGTTATACGCGGTTCTGACCCCGTCGATTCGTTAGGGCGCTCGGTTTCTTCTGCCGGCGACATCAATGGCGATGGCTTTGACGATATCATCGTTGGCGCCTGGTTCGCCGATGGCATCAACGAATTAGAACCCAACGCCGGTGAGAGCTACGTGATCTTCGGTAAAAAGGATGGCTTTGGTCCGATTGAAGTCGATGCACTGACACCGACAGAGGGTTTTACCATTCTGGGTGCAACCACGGGCGATAGTTCGGGTGCCGTTGTTTCGGCCGCCGGCGATATCGATGGCGACGGTTACGATGATGTTATTGTTAGCGCACCGCTGGCTGATGGTGTTGATGATTTAAGTGTCGATGCCGGCGATAGCTATGTGATCTTCGGCGGCAATCTAACCGGGGCGGTCACCCATGAAGGTACGGCCGCGAGCGAGACCCTGGTCGGAACAATTGATGCCGATGTTATGGTAGCTGGTCAGGGTGACGACACTGTGACCGGTGGTGGCGGCGCGGATGTTTTGATCGGCGGTGCCGGTAACGACTTGTTGTCGATCGGCGATACCAATTTCGCCCGCATCGACGGTGGCACAGGCTACGATACGGTTGTGCTGGAAGGCGCCGGCGAAAGCCTCGATCTGACCCTTCTGGGTTCGGCAGAGATCGAAGGCGTCGAGGCGTTCGACCTGTCAGGAACGGGCGATAACGAGCTGACCCTCAATGCCCAGGACGTATTGCAATTGTCGGATGAAACAAACGACCTGCGCATTCTGGGCGATGGCGGCGACAATGTGATCTTGGAAGGTGACTTTGCCGCGGCCGGTCAGGAAATTATCGATGGCACGACATACGATGTCTATGCATCGGCCAGCACCGACGCGCGCGTGTTGACGGAAGTCACGGATGTCACCGTGAACCTGGTCATCGTTTAACCCTTGCGATTGGATCAACCTTGACCACAGCGACCTTGGAGAAAACCCCTGCGCCCGAAGGTGAAGCGCGGCAAACGCCGCCTTTGGATTTGGAGCCGTCATCGAAATTCGCATCCTGGCTGGCGGGGCTCGAGACCAGCCTTTGTTTGACGACCTATCAGTCCGGCAAGATTTTCATGGTCGGCACGGCTGACGGAGAGCGGCTGTCGGTATTCGAACGCACGCTCAATCGGTGCATGGGTTTGGCCGTTGCGGATCGAAGCGTCTATGTCTCGACCCTGTGGCAGTTATGGCGGCTAGAAAATGTCATGCCGGCTGGCCAATCCAAGGACGGCTATGATGGCATTTATGTGCCCCAGACGGGCTCGGTGACCGGCGATCTAGACATCCACGATATGGCGGTCGATGACGATGGCCGGTTGATTTTCGTCAACACGTTATTTTCGTGCCTGGCGACAACCAGTGAGACCCATTCGTTCCGGCCCCTGTGGAAGCCGGACTTCATCAGCAGTTTAGCGCCCGAGGACCGTTGCCATTTGAATGGCTTGGCAATGCGCGATGGTAAGGCCGCTTATGTGACTGTCGTGTCCAAGACCGATACGGCTGGTGGCTGGCGTGAGCATCGCCGCCGGGGCGGTTGCGTGATCGATGTCAAAACTAACGAGATTGTCGCCCACGGTCTGTCCATGCCCCATTCGCCGCGCTGGTACGATGACAGATTGTGGCTGCACAATTCTGGCTCCGGCGAGTTTGGTTATATCGACTTTGAGACCGGACGCTTTGAGCCGTTGGTTTGCTGCCCGGGCTATCTGAGGGGCCTCACCTTTTGCGGCGGCTATGCGGTTATGGGGCTGTCGAAGCCGCGTGGCAGCAAGGCCTTCGAAGGCCTGGTTTTGGAAGACACGCTGAAGAAAGCCGGCGTTAGTGCGCAATGCGGGCTTCTCGTCGTTGACCTGAACACGGGTGAGACCGTGCATTCGCTTAAAATCGATGGCGTGGTCGAAGAGCTTTATGACGTCGCTGCGTTGCCGGGCGTCAGCCGACCCATGGCGGTTGGCCTCCAGAGCGACGACATCCGCCGGGTGATTTCCATCGAAGAATAGCTTCGACGGCATCGAGAACTGCCGGTGGTGCTCTTGCATCAGCTGCCGAGCAATATTTCGCGAGCTATTGGTCAAGACCGGCTGGTCGACCTAGACAATTAATCTCCTCTGCTTATGTGTTAGTGAACGGCAGGTCATGGCGTCCTGCTGGTTGTACTGCGCGCGAGGCTTGCTTTATGGACGAACCAGTCTCCGATTATGTCGCGGGACGGTCGTGCGCGAGCTGCACTATGTGCTGCAAGCTGCTCAGCATCGAG
The DNA here is from genome assembly GCA_013003285.1 of Alphaproteobacteria bacterium. Classification (GTDB taxonomy): domain Bacteria; phylum Pseudomonadota; class Alphaproteobacteria; order UBA6615; family UBA6615; genus JABDJY01. Next base: position 19,379 of record JABDJY010000448.1, read on the forward strand.
GCTCTCAATAAACCGTGCCTACAATGGTGCACCCATTGCGACATTGGCGCTGGTTGCAAAATCTATCAGGAACGGCCGACGGAGTGCCGCGCTTTTACCTGTGGCTATCTCGCAGAGGCGGGGATTGGTGAGCATTGGAAGCCGGTCAAATCGAAAATGGTGATCTCACGTGCGACCAACGGCAACCGGATCGTCGTTTATGTGGACGCCGACCGGTCTGATGCCTGGCGCAAGGAGCCCTATTACTCGGACCTAAAAAGTTGGTCGCGGACCGCCGCGCAAAACCAAGGCCAGTTATTTGTGTCCCAGGGCCGTGACATGATCGTGATTACGCCAGACGGCGAAACCAACTTAGGTCCGGTGAGGGACGATCAAGTAGTTGTCGCGCGGCGCCGACGTAGAACCGGCTATGCCGAGATCGACCATATCGTTGTTGACCAAAGCGATCCGATCTTGGCACAGCTCCAGCTCCTGCAAGACGCGGAAGCGGCCAAGAAAGCGACACCGGGGGCGCTTGCCGAAGCCAAACGCGAGGTCGAAGCGTGGTTGGCAAGCCAGGATAAATAGCCTGTCGCGGTAAGACTCTAGCCGGCGCGAAGCAGATATTTTGCGATGTCGGGATTTTCCCGCCGCCACATCACATTGTCCAAGAAGTAGTGATGGACGTTGATGAATATGGCGAACATGAACAAGAACATCTGGCTGCCGAAGGTACCCCGGTTGTAGGGGACAAATAGCTCCAGCGCCGTCGGTAAGATCCAAAAGCCGAAGAAGCTGATGACCACGCCGAAGACGAAGAAATAGGCGAGCTTCGAAACCGGGTTCGAGAACAGGCTGCGGGGTCGTTGAGCGTCTGACTTGTCGCGCTCGACATTGAGCTGGTAGCGCCAAACGACGACAAAATACTGAATCGAATGAGCTGCCGGGGTCGCCAATACCATGAGCACCACAAATGCGGCAGGGGCGACGAGCGCCGGCAGCAGAACCCAGACATAGAGCGTGACCAAGTAGGCTACCGTACCGTTGAAGGGGAACGGGTTGTCGGACCGCCAGCTTCGGTAGATCACTTGTAGTGCCAATAGTGTCGTCGCAGCGGTGGCGAAACCTACGACAATCAGCAAGATATTCGGTACCGGGATGCTGTAGGATGCCAACCCGAACATGTCGCGCTGGGCGACCGCATTGTTCAGAGCGCCCCAACTAAGAATCCAGCAGAGATAGGCATTGACGATCAGAATCTTTTTATCGCGCGGGGCAAAGAAAGCTTTCTTCAGCACGGAATCGACGATGATCATGCCGTAGCCCTGCTTAACGTAATGCCAACCAACAAAAAACAACATGATGTTGATGCCAAACCCCAGCGCGCGCCCGTTACCGGATCCGATCGCCGCGGCGAAGAACACGATAATGGCGGCAGGTACCATGATGCCGGCGATCACATAGCGAACCCGTAGGCGCGGGGCATAGGCTTTGCCGAACGCCTTCGCGGTGAAATTCCGATAGAAAATCTGATAGGAATGGGCGAAATGGGGTGAATTGATAAAGTGCGCGAGGAAGAGGATTGTCGCCGCGACCACGGGTTCGTAGGTGACCGTGTCGAGGAACATTAGCGGAATGAAGATCAGCAGGGACCCCCCGCCCAGGCATAGAAAGTCAATCAGGGGCGAGAATAGATAGCCCTCACGGGCCGCTTTGGACGGGTCCAAAGGCTGGTCACCGAGATGCTCTTGGGTAAGCGAAGGCGATGTAATAGTCATGATCGAGGGTAGCCCTGAAGCGGCGAAAATTTAGTCGGTCTACAGGGTGAGCCAACAGCGTTAATATCTGCTGAAATATATCGGGATTGCAGTCTTTCTCTGGGAAATATCGTTACATAACAATATACTAGAGTGACGCGTTGAAACCGTCCGATCCGGGTGGCTTTAGGCTGGCGGCGGCACATAGCGAGAATGATGGGGGTTGAAACATGGCCGAACCTTTAGACCGGGACAGCGTGATCCGGCTTTTGGACCAATTAGGCAGCGACCAGGACGTCGAAGTTCTGGCCGCTGCGCGTAATTTACATGCCCAGATCAGCGCCGCCGAGCTTCGCTGGGATGAGCTCTTGATGCCCGATGAGCCTGTGCCTGCACCCGCACCCGTTGCCGCGGATGCGGCGACACCGGAGAGTGCGGAGTCCCCGTCGGCGGCGGACACGAACGGCAATGATGGTGACACGCTGGCGCTGATCGAACAGCTGCTGGCCGACCCCGATCGATCTGAGGCTTTGCGTGAGGAATTGGAAGAGTACAAAATCGATATCGCCGAAGGCGAATTCGACGCGAAGGACCACAAATATGTACGCGCGCTGTATCAGCGGCTGATAGCATAACGGTCAAACGACAACTAGAGGCGACTTTGCCTGCGCTGCGCGGCGACCGGCATTTCACCCAGGCGTCCCCATTCGCCGTGGCTGAACAATTCGGGCTCGTTGAGGAAATCGAGCATCATATCGGTCACGTCGTCGCCCCAAAATATCTCACCGTCGATCGCGAAAGTCGGCACGCCGAACACGCCGCGCGAGACCGCTTCTTCGGTGTTCGCCCGCAGTTGCTGCTTGACCGCCGGGTCGTTGATGCGCGCCTGCCAATCGTCGACGCCAAGTGTAGCGGCCAGATCGGATAGGCTTTCACGGTCTTGACCGTCATTGCCGGCACCCCAGATGTGGTGAAAAATTGCACCGACGGCGTCGGGTTCACCGTCGTGCACGACCGCGAGGCGCAGCACAGCGAGCGGGTTGAACGGGTGGCGCGGCGGCGTCTTGAACGGGATGCCGCGCTTACCAGCCAGCCAATGACAGTAGCGGTAGGTCTGGCGTCGCTTTGCCGGGATCTCGGCAGGCCCCATATTGTCCCACGCGCCGAGCAAGCCGGCGAACAGCACCGGCTTGATTTGTATCTGCAAGTCGCTCGGTAACCGGTCGAACGTGGAAAATTGCAAGTAGGCGTATGGCGATACGACATCGAAGTACCAGTCGGCGTGGCGGGCCATGATGGCGCTTCCCCTTAGTTCGTGGGCTCAATCTGTGGAGGTAAGTGTAGTTGAGCCTTACTCGCTAGGAAAATGCCAACTGCCGGTTCGCTCGAGCATTGGCGAGTATTCATCGAAACGGAAGCGAAGCGGCAAGCTGTCCTCGACCCGAATAACAGCCTCGGCCCGAAACCGGATGAGCCGTTCCGCGCCTTCGAAAGCCTCAACATCCTTGCCGTCCCAAATGATCTCCGCCTGACCCGTCATGTAGACCAGGTCGCCGCTGTCGAAATCAACGAATAGAAATCCGGTTCTCGGGTTCAACAATATATTGCCGACCGTATTGAAGTGGAGATTTCCCGAGAAGTCCGGAAGCACAAAAGTCCGGTCGTCTTCGACGCGAACGAAACCCGGCTTGCCGCCGCGGTGGGAGACATCGGCACCCTGAACAGCCGCGTCAGCTTGATCTCGATAGGCGGTGGCGATGAACAGTGTGTCGGAACGCTCGATGAGGGTTCGCACGTCATCGTCGAACTTATCGGCGTACGAGATCGGGCGTTCCGTATGGGGCGTGTCGATTTCGGCACGCAAATCGACGGTGCGGGATTGAATATATTGCGGGCAGTTGCCAAAGGCTTGCGTGACCTCGATGGAAATACCCGTCGGTCCGGCTTCGCGAACCCGTCCACTCAACCGGTTGCGCCGCCGGGTCTCCGGTTGCAGGCCGAGCAGCCCGATATCGGCACCGGGTTTCAGGTTCCCCGCGAGAGGATCACCGAACAATGGGTTGGCGGCAATCTCCAGGCTGCGGGGATTTAGCGTCGACATGAACCCGGGGTGGCCGGCGACGATCGACGCCCAGGGCCGGCCTAGCGTATCGACGGTGCCCAGCAGGACGAAGGGCAGGGCGGCGTAGAATTCGCGATGTTGATCTGGCATATGATTCCGAACTCGTCGCCCGGCGACCCTGCCAATCTTCTCACGAACCCCCATACGGTCCTGTGCCTGTAATTCGCCGGCGTGAAAGGGAGACGAGATTTCGAGCTGATCCTGGGTCATGATTTCCTCGATGGATGTTTTAATCTGAACCGCTAAGCCGCTGGCGCTACGAACTCGACCCGGATTCCACCAGGGATGGCGCAAATCAGGTGCGTGGTCGGGCCACCGAGCAGCGGTTCCGGCGCGAACTCGATTTCGACATCGTCGGCGGATTGCAAAACGTCGTGCAGCGACGCCAGCGCATCGGCGTCCTCTACCGTGAGGGCCAGATGGTGCAGGCCGATAACGTTCTTGCGGTCGAATGAAACTGCTGTTTTAGGATCGGCAGCGCCCCACAGGGTGATCATGGTCGTGCCGTCGGAGAGGAACACGGCAGGGTAATCGGCAATCTCGCCAACCTGGGTGAAGCCTAAGGTGTCGGTGAAGAACCGGCCGGTCTTACCGATGTCCGGAACGGTAAGACCGATGTGATGGGCGCCGCGGGTGATAGCTGTGGTCGACATGATCTTTCTCCTGATTATGTGGCCCTTGGAGCGTTTCCACCGGGCCGTTATTACGATGGTGTATAAATTGACCCTTTCCATACCGAAGATTAATAAGGTATTTATGCAATTCATTATTACGTAATATGGAATAATAGATGGATCGCCTGCAGACCATGTCGATCTTCGTCGCGGTTGCCGAGGAGGCGGGATTTTCTGCCGCGGCGCGCCGCCTGCATATGTCGGCGCCGTCGGTTACCCGCGCGGTCGGCGAGCTTGAGGCGCGATTGCGGGCGCGACTGCTGCACCGAACCACGCGAACGGTGCGACTTACCGATGCCGGCGAGCGTTATCTCGCCGACTGCCGGCGCATTATCGCGGAAATCGATGAGGCGGACGGCCATGCTGCTGGCGTCCACGCGGCACCGCGCGGCACCGTCTCTGTGACCGGGTCGGCGCTGTTTGGCCGTATCGTGCTAACACCGATCCTGGTCGATCTGCTGGACAGCTATCCGGAGATTTCGATCAACAGTTTCTTTGTCGATCGGGTGGTGAACCTCATCGACGAGGGTTTCGATATCGCCGTGCGGATTGCCGAGTTACCGGATTCTTCACTTGCGGCCGTACGTGTCGGCAGCGTGAGCCGCGTGCTCTGTGCAGCGCCGGACTATCTCGCAACAGCCAGCAAGCTAGAGACGCCAGGTGACCTCGCCGGCCACGATACCATCGATTTCATCAACATCATGCCGCGCGATGAATGGGTGTTCGAGCGGGATGGCAAAAGTCAGACCTATAAAACACGGTCACGGTTGCGGGCGAATAACGCTGATGTCGCGATCGCCGCCGCGGTAGCCGGCCGCGGTATCACGCGCGTTCTCTCCTACATGGTTGCGCCGCAACTCGAGAGCGGCGCGTTGGAAATCGTTCTGCCCGAATTCACGCCACCGGCTGTGCCGGTTCATATTGTTCACAAAGAGCCGGGGCAGACATCGGGGCGCGTGCGGGCCGTTGTCGACTATCTGGCTGAACGATTGCGCCAGGCGCCCGCCTTGAGCTGAGGTCAATCGGTAGTGGTTGGTTTCAAAGCCAGCTGGGATTGCTTCGCTACTTTAGGCACCGATCCCAAATCGTCCACCCAGTGTTGCTCCGAGCGAGTCCAGACCTGTCGCGTGGGGATCAGTTCGTTGCGTTGGCGAATGGTGCCGACGCGAATGCCGTGGATCTTCGGCCCGTCACCCACGCTGGTCGAATAAATCGGTGATCCGCATTCGGGGCAGAAGGCCTGCTCGCGACCGGCGCCGCTTTCCGCTGTCTTTACGTAGAGTTTTGGGGTGCCGGACCGCAGCGCGAAGGTGCCTGCGCGGCTCATGGCAACCGTGCGAAATGCCGAACCCGATAGGGATTGGCAGTCGGTGCAGTGGCAGATGACCACTTTATCGGGGTCGATCTCGGCCCCGTAGGTGATGTAGCCGCAGTGGCAGCTACCGTCGATCTTCATTATCGGACTTTACCGGCTCAATTGCGTTCGACGTCGGCATCGGCGGGTTGTTCCTCGGCACCGGGCGCGAGTGGGTCCGCGCCATCCTCCGAGGCTGCCTTTTTTGCCTCGGCTTTAGCGGCTTTTTTTTCTGCCTTGCGCCGTTCGCGGTCGAGCTTCTCGAATTTGTAATTTGTTTTGCGCGCCATGGCGGCCTCTCTTCTGGTGTTTCATCTTGAGCTAGCGTTGGAGTCGCCAGATCCAGCGTTCACCTCTTGTATCACGCCGACAGAAAAAAGGCCCGTCCCGTTATGCCAATTCTATAACGTGCTGGTTGGTCAGCGGGCTGATATGATGGCGATCGAAGCGTAGAAAGCAGGGTGCTCACCATGAAAGAAAAGATTGTCGGGATCGAAACGCCGGATGGGCTGATGGAGACCTTTATCACCCATCCTGAGCAAGGGGGGCCGTTTCCACCCGTCATTATATTCATGGATGTGTGGGGCATCCGGGAGCAGCTGTTCGATATTGCGCGGCGCATTGGCACCGTTGGCTATGCCGTGGCGGTACCGAATTTCTACTACCGAAAGGGTGGGATCACCTTCGATTACAGGCACCCGGATGGCAAAACGATCTCGTTGAAGGCGTTAGATGCGGCGGAACAGGAGAAAATACTCGCCTTCCTGTCTCATCTCACCGATGACTTCGCGGTCTCCGATACCGGTGCGGTACTAGACTATCTGGCCACCGACGAAGCGGTGCGGCCGGGGCCGGCGGGATCAGTGGGCTATTGTCTGGGTGGCCGCTTGGTGGTGCGCGCTGCTGGTGCGTTTCCCGATGCCATCCAGGCCAGCGCCAGCCTGCACGGCACCCGACTGGTCACCGACGCGCCCGATTCTCCACATCTGGAAGCGTCGCGCATGAAGGGCGAAATCTATTGCGGCTATGGTGAACTCGATCATTACACCCCGCCCGACGTGATCGCGTCAGTTCGTGATGCTTTCGCCGGTGTCGAGGTGGACTATTTTGATACGGTTCACGCCCAAGTCGATCATGGCTACGCCATTCCTGACCGCGATGTCTTCGACAAAGCGGCGGCGGAACGCGATTGGGAACAGATTTTCGCGATGTATCATCGCCGGCTGCACCCCTATGGGGACGCGCCGGCATAGCCGCGTTTTTTACTTGGCGGGCGGGTCGCAGACTTCCGTGCCCATTTCGGCGGGTACGGAGAATTCCAGCAGTTCGAAGGCGTCGGATGTGCGGATTTCATTGTGCGGCATGTAACCGGGAATGTAGACCGAATCACCTTCTTCCAGATGAATGGTTTCGCCGTCGGCGAATTCTAGCTCGAGCCAACCGTCGAGCATGTAGACGAATTGGCCTTCGCATTTGTGAAAGTGCCAGCCGGTGGGCTCGGACAATCCATCGGTGGCCGAGGTCTTCTGAACCCGCATACGGCCCTGGCTGCCGTCGGTAACGCCGAGGTCGACATATTCGAAGAAACTGCGCCGGCCTTTGACGATATTGGGGTCAGACTTACGGGCTACGGCATATTGCTGGGTTTCTTGGGTTTCAGCGGCTTGACTGGACATGGCGTATTCTCCTCGCTCGGTGAGCTGGGTTCGATCTGGAGGGCACATGGTAAAGCGGCGGCTCTGGGGCGGCAAGGGCATAGACGTCCCGTTGACCTTGCCTGTCGCTATAGAGGGCGATTAAGTTGGCGGCGGTGAGAGCGTAAACTTGGAGTTCCCAACCCATGCAGTACCGAAACTCGACCTTGGTTGCCGCTGCATTGCTTGTCTTATCCGCCTGTGCCGCGAGCGAGCCGCCGCCGGCGACACCCACGTCGATCGACCGAGTGGTTGCCAGCGATGTCGATGCCACTTGGAACGCGCTGATTGCCGGGATTAACGGGCGCGACTTTGAAATTAACTCAATGACCAAAGAAAGTGGCACGATCAGGGTCTTAGTCCGGTCTGCGGCACCGTCCCAGTATGTCGATTGCGGCGATATTTCGATTCGCTCGAAGAGCGCTGAATTTGGCGACCGCAGCTATGACTTTCCCGCCGCGAACACCGCGCGTTATCTGGTGGCCGACGAACGGGCCGCCGAATTGGTCGATGTGGAGCGGCGCACTAGCTTAAATGCTTTAGCAACAGTTCAACTTACACCGTCGGCGCAGGGGACCCGTGTGAGTGTCGCCACAAATTACGTGATGAATTTCCGGACCCGTGAGTTCGGCAATAACATCGAGGCCCGTAGCTTTGACGACAGCCTGAACTTTGTCAGTTTGGGGCGGGCCAGCTTGAACGAAGAGATCAGACAAGGTTCGAAAACGAAGACGGTCAAGGTCGAATGCCAACCAACCGGCGAGCTTGAGCGGCGGATCGTCGCCGCGCTCGGCTGAGGAATTGGGGGTTATTTGGGATCGATAAAATTCATGCCAAATTTGACCTATGGCGAAGCTGAAATAATCCAATTTGAGCAATTAACTAAGTTCTTTTAATCCATATTAAATCGGCGGCCTGAAAATCCACCTGCGTAATACACAGTTGGATTAGGCCCATGAACAAAATCTATTTCATCGCTGCCGCCGGATTGTTTGCCGCAGGTCTCGCGCCGGAAGCGAATGCGGAAGAACCTCAACTCGCCATGAGAAATGGCACTCTGGAGACGATGGTTCGCACCGACTTCGATTCAACCTGGGATGAATTGGTGAGCGAACTCGAGGGGCGCGACTACGAGATCGGCACGCTCGCGAAGCAAGATCGCACCATGCAGGTGTTGTTCCAGGCGACGATACCGTCCCACTTTGTGGATTGCGGTGAGATTTCAGTGAGTTCCAAACATTCGCAGTTTGGTGACCGCAATTACAAATTCTTGGCGGCAAATTCGGTGCGCTATCTTGTGGCCGACGAAAGAGTCGATGAATTGGTCGATGTGGAACGCCGCACCAATCTCAATGCGATTGCAAATATATCCCTGACCCCGGTGGGTCAGGGGACGATGGTTCGCGTCGACGCTGTCTATTCTATGAACTTTAGAACCCGCGAATTTGGCCGCAACATCGAGCCGCGTAAATCCGACGAGACCTTGAACTTCGATAGTGCGGTGGGCGCCAGTACGCTTGAGAGCGTTCGTCAGGGCGCGACGTCAAAAACGGTTACCGTCGAATGCCGCGCCAATGGAACCTTCGAGCGCAACATCGTGTCGGTACTCGGCAACGCGAGCTAGTCTATCGAATGCCGTCCTAACGCATACTGACAGCAGTCGTTGCGGTTTTACCGGGTCGTGATTTGTGGCACCATGGCGCGATGAGACTTTTATTCTATATTTTTGTACTCGCCGTTCTCGCAACGCCTGCGGGGGCTCAGGATTTTAAGACCGGTCTCGCGGCGTATGATCGCGGAGATTTCGCCGCGGCGCTGAAAGAATGGCGCCCCTTGGCGGAGCGCGGTGACGCCCGGGCCCAGTACAATTTGGGTGTGGTTCTGTTCAATGGGCAGGGTGTGCCGCACGATCCGGTCAAGGCTGTCGAATGGTATCGCGCGGCGGCCGACCAGGGCTATGGTCCGGCCCAGGCCAATCTTTCTTTCATGTACGAGACCGGCCAAGGCCTACTGCAGAACTATATCGAGGCCTACAAATGGTCGACTTTAGCAGCAAGTCATGGCGTAAACGTGCGTCGGACGTTGGACAGCCTCGCGGCCAAGATGACTCCGGCGCAAATTGCCGACGCCGAACAAGCCGCAGCGACATGGAAACCTCGGCTTTCTGAAAATGCCCCGCCCTTGCCCGCGGCGGCGAATAGAGATGCCATAGGTTCGGCACGTGCAAATGTAGCAACCATCGGTCCGTCACGCGAGAAAGTGCGTGAAGCACAATCTTTGCTCAACGCCCTTGGGTTTAACGTTGGCGGTGCCGACGGTGTTGCCGGCCGGCAAACGCGTGCGGCGGTACGCGAATACCAAAGCAAAAACGATTTGCCTGTCACCGGAGCCATCGACGACGAACTTCTCGCGCAATTAACGGCGGCACAGGCGGCCGCGAAATCAGCGCCCGCCGCTGAAGTGGCCGACACGAAGGCGGCGGATAAGCCCACCATAGCCGAGGAAGAAATCGCCACACGCCCGCCTGAAAACACGCCGACGACATCGCCCGAGCCGGCGCCAATTCCCAACCCAACGCCAGCACCGGCTGCCAAGGCTCCAACGGCCGAGACACCTCCTGCAGGCGCGCAAGATTGCGATCAACTAGCCGCGCATCCCGCCGATGTGCTTCGACCCCAAGACGTGCCAGGCGTACCGTTCAGCGACATCGACGCGGATCGCGCGGTGCGAGCCTGCGAGGCCGCGCTGGCGCTTAATGCCGATGATATGCGCCTGCAACTGCAACTCGCACGCAGCCTGCATAAGGCCGAACGTCTGGATGAAGCGGTGGTGTACTATCAGCAGGCTGGCCTGCAGGGACACCCGCTGGCGCAAAAAACCTTAGGTTTTGCCTATGCCAACGGATTGGGGGTGGCCCAGGATTTTTCCAAGACGGCGCAGTGGCACCAGTTAGCGGCCGAGCAGGGTGACCGCGATGCGCAGCACAATCTCGGATATTTGTATGCTGCCGGGCAAGGCGTCGAGCAGGATCTGGTTCTAGCGCATATGTGGTACAATATTGCCGCGGCCCATGAGAGCCCCGGCGCGGCGGAAAGCCGAGACGTTCTGGTTGCAAGGATGACGGAAGAACAAATCGAGGAGGCCGAACGCCGCGCCTTGGCGTGGTTCGACATCCATCTCGAGACGCTTGAGTTGCGGTAAATTTTTCGTCCGGCTAGCTGCCATTTGACCTCTCCGCCGGTTACACTTGCCCTTTGCTGATGAAACCCTTTGCAGGAGTCTCGCCATGGCGAATTTCGTTATCGAACCACATTTCAGACTGCACGAATGGGTGGCCGAGGAACTGGGCTTCTTCAAGGATGAAGGACTCGATTATGAGTTCCATGAGAAAGTGCGCTCCAGCGATGGGGCGATCCACAAAACCGACGAAAAGGTCGGCGCCTATCAGTCGATCGAAGAGGGCCGCGGATCCACAGTTTCCTGCGCTTGCCATTGGACGGTCAATGTCGCGGCATCGACTGGGCATACGCAGATATTTGCCGACGCTTATTCGGTAGCGCCGTCGGGGATCTTTGTACCGGCCGATTCCGAAGTGAAGACCGCGGAGGATCTCGCCGGAGTGCCGATCTCTGTGGGATTTCAATCGGGCAGCCACTATTCGACCATTCAGACTCTAGAACGCTTTCTCGATGCCGATGACATCAACCTGTCGTTTCACGACGGTATGCTGTTCAACCGGATGGAATTATTAATCGACGGCACGGTACCGGCCGCGTCGCTATTCAGCGGCCCGTACTATTTCGCCGAGCAGTTGGGATTTCGGAAAATCGTCGATACCACCTTCATGATCGCGGCGAACATCAAACCCGACACCGATCCTGAGGATATTCGAAAATACTATGCCGCCCTGAAAAAGGCGCAGATCGAAATCGATCTGCGGCCCGAACTCTACACCCATTATTACACCAACGAATTTCCGGAACGCTTCCACGACCGTATGGATACACGGCGTTGGGGCCCCGGCGAGCGCATCGTGTTCGAGGATTATAGTAAGGAGACATACGAAAAGTCCTTCGAATGGATCGCTGAGCACGAAATTTTCGCCGAGGGCGAAATGGGGCACGGCGACTACGAGAAGGCGATCTTCACGCTTTCGCCCTGAGGGGCGATTAGCCGCCGATAACTTGTGAAATTAGGCCGTCGGCATCGGCGGGTTCAGTGATGCCGCGCCAGGCGATGTGCTGATCGGGCCGAACGAGCACCAGGTCGCGCCGGTATAAATCGCGAACACCGTCATCGGTCACTGTCACCACATGCAACGGCACACCGCGTGCGGCAGCTGCGGCAGCCAATCCAGCACCATCGGGCGCCGTCTCGGCCAACCGCAACAAGGTGAACCCAGGCCCGAATACATCGAACAGGGCGCGCCCGTCGCTGAGCCAGTGATGTGGTGCGCGGCCCCCGGGGACACTGGAGGGGCAATAC
>JABDJY010000469.1 GCA_013003285.1 Alphaproteobacteria bacterium
GTGTACAACCGCATCAGTGGCGAGTTGGTGCCTAGCCGGGCGGTTGCGCTCAGCGACGACGAGCTTGTTATCACGGCGAGCGAAGACGGCCATTTTTACATCAACGGTCGAGCCAACGGCGAGCGCATCCGCTTCTTGGTTGATACCGGCGCCAGTGGGGTCACTTTGAGCCCGCAAGACGCGGCGCGAATCGGCATCGATTTGGGCGCGTTACGGTTCACCCAGAGGTTCCAAACCGCCAACGGCGTCGGGCTCGGCGCGCCCTACCGGCTCGACAGCATGTTACTCGGTTCCTTCGCCTTCGCCGATATGCCGGTCTCGATCAATCAGGCCGAGATGAGCACGTCGCTGCTCGGCATGTCGGCCCTCGAGCGCCTGACCTCGTTCGAATTCCGCGACGGTAAGCTGTATCTGCGGCGATGAAGGGAGCGCCTTGCCATGGCGATCTATGGCACGGAATAACCGCCGTCCACGAACATGATTTGCCCGGTCATAAAGTCGGACATATCAGCCGCAAGATAGACTACCGCATTGCCAATGTCGTCGGGCTGGCCAAGCCGACCAATGGGATATGACTTGGTCACCTCTTTTATGCCGGTTTCTGTGTCGCCGTTGCCCATCGCCACAAAGAAATCGTCGGTCATGTCGGTCATGATACAGCCGGGTGCGACGGCATTGACGTTGATTTGGTGCGGGGCCAGTTCAGCTGCCATGCAGCGGGTCATGCCGTGCACACCCATCTTGGAAACTCCATACGCAACGCATCCCATGACTCCTTGGTGTCCGAAGATCGAGCCGTTGTTGACGATCTTGCCCTTGCCGAGTTTCTTCATTTCGGGCACCACGCGCTGACAGGTCAGAAACTGGCCGGTTAGATTCACGTTCAACGTCTGCAGCCACATCTCGGGCGTATGATCTTCGATCATCCCCATGTGGAAGACCCCGGCATTGGTGAAAAGAATATCTACCTTGCCAAGCGTCTCGACGGTGCTGGTCACCAGCCGATCGATATCTTCCGCCTTCGATACATCAGCCTGCACCGCGATCGACTTGCGGCCGAGTTGTTCAATTTCGTGTGCGACTTCTTCAGCGGCTGCCATTTTGGAGTTGCCGTTCACCACCACGTCGGCACCTGCGCTCGCCAATGCCAACGCAGCAGCGCGGCCAATACCCGAAGACGAGCCTGTCACCAGGGCGGATTTACCTTCAAGTTGCATTTTGATTCTCCATCAGAATTGCAGCACTTGCTGATCTAGCAATCGCCACGAATACCATCATCGTAGGAACCAAGATGCTCTTCTGCAACGTCGTCGACCAGGCGGGCGCCAACACTGACCACTGGGATTGGTTGTTTCGCGTCGTCACGGCCTATAGGCATGCGTCGGCCAAAATTTTCCGACACTTGCCGGCCCAAAGCCCTATTATTTGCGGCGATCCAGTTAATCACCATTTTCAGCGGAGGCCTCGCCACATGCCAACGGTCGATATTCACACCCACATGTTCGGTAACGGTTGGCTCGACATGATCAAGAAGCACGGCGCGCCAGCCTATGCCGTCGAGGATATGCCCGACGCCCGCAATTATCTGATTGAGTACGGCACGCCGGCCTGTGCGCTCGAAGTCGAGGCCTTCGATTACGATAAGCGGGTCGAGATGATGGACCGCGACGGCGTCGATATTTCCATTGTCTCGCTGACCTCGCCCAACGTGCATTTCGGCGACGAGGCGGTGAGCGTGGCGACGGCGCGCTTGGCCAATGACGAAATGGCCGCCGGCCAGGCGGCCCATCCCGACCGCATCCGCTGGTTTGCGTCCCTGCCGTGGGAGTATCCCGACGCCGCCCTAGCCGAGCTCGAACGCTGCGTGAAACTCGGCGCCGTCGGCGTCATGTGCGTCGCCCATATCGGCGAGCGCCACCTGATCGACCCGTTGTTTGCGCCGGTGTGGCAGGAGCTCGACCGGCGCGCCTTCCCGGTCCTGGTTCACCCCACCGCGCCGTTGGGCGCCAAGGCGGTGAATTACGGCTTCGAACGTATTCTGATGCCGGCGGCGGGCTTCATGTACGACACCACCATCGCCATCGCGCGCATGGCCATCGACGGTTTCTTCGAGCGCTTTTCAAATATCAAGATGATCGTCAGTCATGGCGGCGGCTACATTCCCTTCGTCAACGGACGGGTGGATATGTTCTTCGGCCTCGAGACCCTGGCCAAGTTCGATATTCCCAAGCTGCCGAGCGACTATTTCAGCCAGCTTTATTACGACGCCATCGTCTATGATGAGGCGGCCTTACAACTGGTCATCGATGTCGCCGGTCCCGAGAAGGTGATGTTCGGCACCGATCTACCCATGCCGGCCGATGTGTCGAAACTCTATGCGCTGGTCGACGGCCGTCCCACCGACGAAGCCGCGGCCATCCGCGGCGCCAACGCGGTCAGGGTGTTCGGCCTTTAGGTGCGAGTCGCCCGCCATCCTTCGACAAGCTCAGGATGAGGTTTGTTGGGTCCCGAAATTAAACATCCTCATCCTGAGCTTGTCGAAGGATGAATTCGCACGGTAACCGCCGGACGATTTTCGGCGGCTCACTTCGCCAACGCCAGCTCGACGTAATCTAGCCGGTCCTGGCCGAAATACATTTCGTCGCCGACGAAGAATGTGGGGGCGCCGAAGACACCGCGGGCGACCTCGTCGTCGGTGATGGTCTTGAGCTTTTCCTTGTTGGCGGGATCGCCGGCGCGTTCTGCTAGGACGGTGGCGTCGAAGCCGGCGTCTGACAGGGTGGCGCCGACCACCGCCATGTCGCCCATATTCTTGCCCTCGGCCCAAATGGCGTTGAAGCAGGTGTCGATGAAGCGGCGGAATTCGTCTTCGCCTTGATCGTCGCGCAGGGCGATCGCGGCGCGCTGCAGGGTCAAGGTGTTGACCGGGAAATGGGCGTTCAGGACGAACGGAATGTCGTAGCGGGCGGCGCAGCGCACCATGTCCCGGTTCATATATTGGCCCTTGGCCTTCACCGTGCCGGGCGGCGCGTTGCCGGTCGCCTGCATGACCCCGCCAAGGAATATGGGGGTCCAGACGATGGTTGCGCCGGCGCGCGCGGCGATGTCGGGTAGGCGCTTATAGGCCAGATAGGCGGTCGGGCTGACCACGTCGAACAGAAACTCTACGGTGCCGGCCATTTGTTGTCCTGACTTGGTTGGCGTTACCAATCCTCGATCCACGGCCGCATATCCATCTCGAAGGTCCAGGCGCTGCGCGGCTGGTTGTGCAGCATGAGATAGGCGTCGGCGATATGCTCGGGATTGAGAATGCCGTCCTGTTCCTTCAGCGCATAGCGCTCGGGAAACATTTCGGCGATGAATTGGGTGTCGATGGCGCCGTCGATCACCACATGGGCCACATGAATGCCTTTCGGGGCTAGTTCGCGGGCCATGGATTGGGCCGTGGCGCGCAGCGCGTGTTTGCCGCTAGCGAAGGCTGAAAATCCGCTGCCGCCGCGCATCGAGGCTGTCGCGCCGGTGAACAGGATGGTGCCGCGCCCGCGGGCGAGCATATGCTTGGCGGCTTCGCGGCCCATCAGAAAGCCGCCCAGGGCGCACATCTCCCACACTTTGAAATAGACCCGGGTGGTGGTCTCGGTGATGGGGAATTTTACATTGCCGCCGATATTGTAGACCGCGACTTCGATCGGCCCGATATCGCGCTCGATCCCCTCGATCAGTGCCTCCACCTGCTCTTCCCGCCGGGCGTCGGATCCGAAGGCATGCACCGTACCGCCGTCGGCCTCGATGGCCGCGACCAGATTCTTGAGCTTCTCGACCTTGCGTCGCGTGACGCACACCGTATAGCCCTCGGCGGCGAAGCGCCGGGCGATGGCGCCGCCGGTGGCGTCGCCCGCGCCGACGACCAGCGCTACCTTGGTCTCGCTCATGAAAACCTGCCTTTACCTATTCCAGCGTTATGGCGTTAGAATAATCGTTCCGCCAGCCTTGTCACGGGCACCGGCGGATAAATCGCGATAAGACGAGAGAAGCGGGGGAAGAGATGGAAACGGACGGTAGGTTTGACTACATCATTGTCGGCGCCGGCAGCGCCGGCTGCGTATTGGCCAACCGGCTGACCGAGTCCGGCCGCCACCGGGTGCTGTTGCTCGAGGCCGGCGGCGAAGACCGCAATCCGTGGATCCACATTCCGCTGGGCTATGCGAAGCACTTCACCAATAAGAAAATTAACTGGCTGTACCAGACCACGCCCGGCGAGGAATGGGTCAAGCGGCCGGTGGGACAACCTCGCGGCAAGGTGTTGGGCGGCACCAGCGCGATTAACGGCATGGTCTATATTCGCGGCCAGGCGGAGGATTACGATCATTGGCGTCAGCTCGGTAATAGCGGTTGGAGCTACGATGACGTATTGCCCTATTTCCGCAAGGCGGAGGATCAGCAGCGCGGCGGCGACGAGTTTCACGGTGTCGGCGGACCGCTTGCAGTGTCCGATGTCTATGAGTCGCATCCCCTTGCCGAGGCCTATATCGAGGCCGCCGTGCAGGCCGGCTATCCGCGCAATCCCGATTTCAACGGCGCGTCGCAGGAGGGTTTCGGTCCGACCCAATGGACCACCCGCAAAGGCCGCCGCAGTAGCACCGCGGTGGGCTATCTGCGGCCGGCGCGCAAGCGGGCCAATCTCGCGGTCGCGACCAATGCACATGCGACGCAGCTGCTGTTCGACGGTACCCGCGCCACTGGGGTCGAGTACAGCCAGAATGGACAATTGCGCACCGCCCATGCCGACGGCGAAGTGCTGGTCAGCGGCGGGGCGTATAATTCACCGCAATTGTTGCAGCTCTCCGGGTTGGGTCCGGCCGGTCTGTTGCGCCAGTTCGGGATCGACGTGGTCGCCGACATGTCGGGCGTTGGCGACAATCTGCAAGACCATTTCAACGGACCGTTGATCTACAAGGTCAATCAGCCCTTCACCGCCAACGATATGGCCAACAGTTTGCCCCGGCGGATCACCACGGGCCTACGCTACGCACTCTCGCGCAAGGGCTTCCTGGCCATGGGCGCGTCCTTTGCCGGTGGATTCATTCGCGCCGACCCCGCCGCCGCGTCGCCCGACATTCAAGCGCAGCTCATGCTGATGAGTTGGGATTCTCCCGATAAGGGCGCTCACCCGTTTTCCGGTTGCACCATCGTGAACGCCCTGCTGCGTCCGGAGAGCCGTGGTCATGTGCGCATCACCTCGGCCGACCCGTATTCGGCGCCGGATATCCAGCCCAACTATCTCTCTGCTGCGAAAGACCGCGACGTCTTGGTCGCGGGATTAAAGGCCATCCGCCGAGTGATGGCGCAGCCGGCCATGCAGCCGTTCATTATCGAAGAGTTTCAGCCTGGCCCCGACTGTGTCAGCGATGACGAAATTCTCGATTATATTCGCGAGAACGGCCGCACCAGCTTCCACCCCACTACCACATGCCGCATGGGCAGCGACCCCACGGCGGTGGTCGATGAGCGCTTGCGGGTGCGTGGCATCCAGGGACTGCGGGTGATCGATGCCTCGATCATGCCGTCGCTGATCTCGGGCAACACCAATGCGCCGACCATCATGATCGGCGAAAAAGGCGCCGACATGATCCTGGCCGACGCGGCGGGGTAACGGCTTCTAGTGCTCGTCTAAATCCATGTCGAAGGTCTGCAGGAAGCGCGACGTCAGCATATAAAAGCCGGTGAGCAGGGTGGTCTCGATCAGCTCTTCGGCGGAATAGAACTTGGCCAGTTCGGTGAACGCCGCTTCGCTGGCTTTGCCGTCGACGATAGCTTCCTCGACAAAGCGCAGCAGCGCGGTTTCGAAGGCATCGAAGAGCCGCGATTGCGACCCCACATCGACGGCGGCGCGGATTTTATCGTCGGCCATGCCCATATTGACGGCGATGGCTTCGTGGTGATCCAGCTCGTAGGCGGCTTCGCACAGCGAGCCGGTACGCAGAATAATCAGCTCGCGCACCATGGGGTCGAGGAGAGCGTTCTGGCGCAGCTCGGTGCCCATCTTGAGATAGCCCAGCGCCGCGCTGCCGCCATTGGCCAGCATGCGATATAAGTTCGCCGGTTGGCGCTTGGCGAGTTCCGCGGCCAGTTCCGGTTCCACGCCGGTTATGTCGCCATAGGGTATGCGTGCCATATTAAGTCTCCTCTATCGGCGCCGCGCGCCTTATACTTTGGCCAAATCACCCCGCAAAAGGAGACCCGGCGATGGCCGAGCCCATTACCTTGGAAGTGTTCAGCGACTACGTTTGACCCTGGTGTTATCTCAGTACCGTGCGTATTGAAAAGCTAAAACAGAAATTCGACATCGAGATCAAGCTGGTTCATTTCCCGCTGCACCCCGACACGCCGACCGAAGGCCGCTCCATGGCGGACCTGTTCGCCGGCCGCGATTACGATCCCGAAGCCTCATACAATCGCATGAAGGCGATGATGGACGGGGAGGGCCTGCCGTACAGCAAGCGCACCCACACCTATAACAGCCGCTTGGCGCAGGAATTGGGCGCCTGGGCCGAAACCCAGCCGGGCGGCGAGGCCATTCATGACGCGCTCTACACCGCTTATTTCGTCGACGGCAAGAATGTCGGCGATACGGATGTGCTGCTCGAGGT
>JABDJY010000470.1 GCA_013003285.1 Alphaproteobacteria bacterium
CACCGTCATTGAGGCCGCGCTGGGTAGCAGTCCGTTTCTTTCCCAATGCATTGTGCGTGATATTGGGTTTGTGGCCACCCTATTCCAGGCCGGGCCCGATCAAGCTTTCGAGGCCACGCTCGCCGAACTTTCTGCCGCCGAGACCCTGGCCGATAGCGCGGCCGTTGGCGCGGCTTTGCGGAAGGCCAAACGTCAGGTGGCATTACTTACCGCGCTTGCCGACATCGCCGGTTATTGGCCACTTGAGACCGTCACCGACAAGTTGAGCCGCTTCTGTGACCGATCGCTGGGGGTCGCGCTGAAAAGCCTGATGCGGCGCGCCCACGAATCAGGCGCCATCGAACTGCCCGATCCCGATCACGCCGACCAGAATTGTGGCCTTTTCGTCATGGGCATGGGTAAGCTCGGCGCCTTCGAACTCAACTATTCCAGCGATATCGACCTTATCGTCTTTTATGATGACGACGCGGTGAAAACCGCCAACCCGGACAAACTACAATCGACTTTCGTTCGCCTGACCCAAAACCTGGTCCGGCTGATGGATGAGCGCACCGGCGACGGCTACGTCTTCCGCACCGATTTGCGGCTGCGTCCGGACCCCGGCGCGACCCCAGTAGCGATTACCACCATGGCTGGTGAGACTTATTACGAGAGCCTGGGGCAAAACTGGGAGCGCGCGGCGATGATCAAGGCGCGTATCGTCGCCGGCGATCATGCCGCCGGCACCCGTTTCCTCCACGAGCTGCGCCCCTTCATCTGGCGGCGGCACCTGGACTTCGCGGCGATCGAGGATATTCATTCGATCAAGCGCCAGATCCACGCCCATAAGGGCGGCAGCACGGTGGCCATCGGCGACCACAACATAAAGCTCGGCCGCGGCGGTATTCGCGAGGTGGAGTTCTTCGCCCAGACCCAGCAGCTGATTTGGGGCGGCCGCGACCCGTCTCTGCGCGCCCCGGGCACAATAGCCGCCATTCGCGCCCTGGTTTCCGCCGAGCGGGTCACCGAGCAGGCCGGCGCCAACATGATAAACGCCTACAGATTTCTGCGCGGCTTGGAACACCGGTTACAGATGGTCGACGATCAGCAGACCCACACGCTACCCGACGACGACGAAGGGCTGGAACATATGGCCGCCTTCATGGGGTACCGCGATCGCGAGGAATTCGAGGCCGAACTGCTGACCCATCTGCGCACGGTGGAAAACCATTATGCCGAGCTGTTCGAGGAATCACCCTCGCTCGGCGGCGCCGGCGTTCTGGTCTTCACCGGCGCCGAGGATCATCCCGATACGCTGAACACGCTGGTCGAGATGGGGTTCACCGATACGGAATCCATTTCCGCGACCATTCGCGGCTGGCATCACGGCCGCTACCGGGCCACCCGCAGCACCCGCGCACGCGAAATTCTCACCGAGTTGATGCCGGCTCTATTAACTGCGCTGGGACGTACCGCCAATCCCAATATAGCGTTTCGCCGGTTCGACGAAATGCTGTCCGGCCTGCCGGCGGGGGTGCAGCTGTTCTCGTTGTTCCTGGCCAACCCGGACATCCTCGACCTGGTCGCCGAGATCGTCGGCGGCGCGCCGCGGCTGGCCGAAATACTCAGCCGCAATCCGCTGCTGCTCGACGGCGTCCTCGACGCCGATTTTGTCGAGTTGCCCGACGCCGGCGCCATGGCGGAGAGCCTTGCCGAGAAACTGGACCAAGCTCGCGACATGCAAGATGTCCTCGATATCTCGCGCCGCTGGGCCAATGACGAGAAATTTCGCGTCGGCGTGCAAATTCTGCGAAACCAGACCGACATCGACCGCGCCGATCTGGCATTTTCCGATATCGCCGACACCACCATGCGAGCCCTGTTACCCCTGGTCACCGAGGAATTCGCGCTCCAGCACGGCAACTGCCCTGGCGACGGTTTCGCTATTCTGGCGCTGGGCAAACTGGGCGGGCGTGAACTATCGGCGACGTCGGACCTCGATCTGGTATTTCTCTACGATGTTCCGGAAGGCCCGGAAGGCGAAGACGCGCCCGCCGCTTCCGACGGCGCCAAACCCTTGTCCCTGCCGCACTATTACCAGCGGCTCGGCCAACGGCTGATCAATGCGCTGACGGCGATGACCGGCGAAGGCGGGCTGTTCGAAGTGGATATGCGCCTGCGGCCCTCGGGCAATGCCGGCCCCCTTTCGGTCAGTCTGGAGACCTTTGCGCAATATCAGCGCGAGAGCGCTTGGACCTGGGAGCATCTGGCGCTCACCCGCGCGCGGGTGGTCAGCGCGGCGCCGGCATTCGCAAACCGGATCAACGCCGCGGTCTGCGATTCCCTGGTTCGGGAACGGGCGCCCGACGACCTGCTGTTGGCGGTGTCGGATATGCGCCACCGCCACGCCGAAGAACACACAGCCAATAATGTCTGGCAGGTGAAATATCTGCGCGGCGGCTTGGTCGATTGTGAATTCATCTGCCAGTATTTGCAGCTGCGCCACGCCCATGAGCATCCCGATATCCTAGATACCGGCACGGTGACCGCCTATAACAAACTGGCCGCCGCCGGACTGCTCGAGCGGGATATCACCGACCATCTGATCGAGGCGACCCGGCTGTGGCGGCGTCTACAGGGATTGTTGCGCCTCACCATGGAAAACGCGTCCCTGCCCGACCAATTTCCCGCCCCCCTGCGCGCCACACTGGCCGCCGCGGCGGGCGCCGTTGACTTTGCCGCCCTGGAAGCGAAAGTGCGCGAGACGGCGGATCGGGTCTGCGACTACTATGATGCGCTGATCGAAGAGCCCGCCAACGCCATTCGCGCGACCAAGGACCGAGAGACCCAACCCCCCGACTCAAAACCCACATCAAAACCCACATAAGGAACCTAGAAATGAGCATTTCCGAAGGTGACAAGGCGCCCGCCTTCACGATGACCACCGATGGCGGCGGCACGGTGAGCCTGAAAGATTTGAAGGGCCAGACCGTGGTGATGTATTTCTACCCCAAGGACGACACGCCGGGCTGCACCAAAGAGGCCTGCGGATTTCGCGATTTGATGCCCGATTTCAGCGGCATCGACGCCACCATCATCGGGGTCTCGAAGGACAGCGTGAAGCGCCACGATAAATTCAAGGCCAAGTACGATCTGCCCTTCACCCTCGCCTCCGACGAGGAC
>JABDJY010000497.1 GCA_013003285.1 Alphaproteobacteria bacterium
GGTCATGCTGTTCAACTGCGGCACATCGCTGAAATATCCCATGCCGGCGGTCGATCGTTTCATCGATCGCCACCAACCCATCGACTATGCCGCCATCGCGGCTGGATAAGGATTACGTCACTTGAAACTCTTTCTAACAATATCGGTTCTCGCGGCCGGGCTGCTGTTTGGCGGCGCCGCCGGTGCCCATAGTTTTGACACCATATTCGTCGTGCCCCAATCCGGCGCGCAGGCCGAAGCCGGTAAGCAAGCGCGCGATGGGTTCATGTTCGCCGCCCGCGAGCTCGACGGGCACCCCGACGAGACTGCCGACGGGCATCTCGGTGGCCTCGATGTCTATCTGCGCATGGTCGACAGCAATGGCGCGCAGGGTGATGTACTGGCAGAGCTGCGCGACCTGGCCGCACGTCCCGCCGACGATACGCCGCGCATCGTCGCGCCTGCCGCTCTTTTACCGACGGTTAAAGAGCAGATCGGCGCGGCTGAATTGTTGGCGATCGATCTCAACGCACCGGCGCAACCCGACATACTCACCATGAACGGTCGCCCGTTCGGAGCGGCGTTCGAAGCGGCATTCGGCTACGCCCCGACCCCAGCGGTCTTTGCCGGATATGGCGCGGCACGGCGGATCGACAAGGCGGTTCGGGAGAATAACTAGGCGGTTAAACCGGATGGACCGGCAGCACGATATCGACGCGCAGCCCGCCGAGATCGGCGGATTGGTCGAGGGTCACCGAGCCTTCGTAGAGTTCGGCGATATCGCGCACGATGGATAGGCCGAAGCCGGTCCCCGGCGGCGCTTCGTCGAGGCGTTTGCCCCAGTTGAAGGCCGCCGAGCGCAAGGCTTCGGAAATGCCGGGACCGTCATCCTCGACGATCAGCCGCAATCC
This sequence comes from Alphaproteobacteria bacterium, assembly GCA_013003285.1. GTDB lineage: Bacteria > Pseudomonadota > Alphaproteobacteria > UBA6615 > UBA6615 > JABDJY01. The sequence goes on from JABDJY010000497.1 coordinate 891, forward strand.
TTCATCGCTCGCCTGCGCCGAGACGCGGACCCGGGCGTCGGCGAATTTATGGGCATTCGACACTAGATTACTCAGCATAGCCTCGAGATCGTGCTTGGGGATCGGCACCCGAAGATCAGGCGGGCAGGAATGGTCGATTACCAGCGGTGTGCGCCGATATAGGATGGCGAAACCATCGACCACGTCTTTTAGCAGGGGCTCAATTTCGGTTTTCCGTGCCGGTTGACCGTCCGGGCCGATAGCCCGCGCCAGGCTGGAATAGCGGTCGACAAGGCCGGTCATGCGTTCGACCTGGCGGTTCATCAGATCGGTATCGATATCGCCCTTCAGCCCGTTTTTCATCACCGAAAGCGGATGGTTGATGTCGTGGGCGATCTTGCTGACATAGTTTCGGGTGCGCTCGATCAGGCGCATATTCTGGCGCAGCATGCCGTTCATGCGGTCGACCAGGCGTTGAATTTCGTCGGGAAACCGCCCTTCGATGCCGTCGGTCTCGGCATTTTCATATCGCTGCATGGCGCTGCCCAGCCCGCTGAGTTCGTGGCGCAGCGCCAGGATAATAAATCCCAGCATGCCGAGCAGCGCCAGCTAGACCGGGATCGCTGCCAATAGGGCGAGCTGGCGCAGGCGCGAGGCCAGTTCCTCGACCCGCGCGTCGTAGCGCGCCAGGCTGATGCCGGCGAAATACTGCACTTGGACGGGGTCCTGCGTCTGGTCCTCGCCGCTGAACGGCGGCACTTCGCCGATGGAGCGGCCAGCGACGCGCATGCGGCCCAACCCGGTATCGAATTCCGATATTTGGAACTCGGGACCGGTAACCGCGGCCTCGACCGGCAGCTCGGCATTGGCGATGGCGAGCAATTCGGATCGTTCGGTGATTTGTCCGTTGACCGATATCTGCCACACCCAATCGGCGTCGGCGCCACCGATCACCAGCCTGGGCGGTCCCTCGACCGGATCGCCGTCACGCGCCCGGAAGGCCTCTGCGCTGGCCCGGTAGCCGCGCACCTGGTTGGCCAGTTCGAGAATACGGGCATCAACCACCTGGACCGAGATCCGCTCGACCGCGACGGAGAAGAACAGCCAGAACAAAGGCACACTGACGGCGACCAGGACCAGGGCCCACAAGACCAGTCGGGCAACGAGGGTGTGAGGCCAACCCGGCACGGCTATTCCTCGACGGGCTCGCCCAGGGTCAAGCGATAGCCGTAACCAAAGACCGTTTCGATCGATTGTTTGCCCAGCTTGGTGCGCAGGCGTGAAATAAAAACCGGCACTTCGTTGGCGGTCTTAATCGCGTCGCCGTCGAAATTGTGATTGACCATCTCATCGGCCGACACTGGACGGCCGGCATGGACGGCGAGGTAATGCAAAATGCGGTACTCGGTGGGGGTAAGCTTGACCGGGCCGCCGTCCATCCACACCCGCAGCGATTGGGTGTCGATGCGCAGCGGGCCGATTTCGAGCACCGGTTGGCGCACATTGGGACCGGCGGAATTGAGCACCCCGCGCAGCCAATCGAGCAGCAGTTCCAAATCGACCGGCTTGGTGAGGTAATTGGTCGCACCGGCGCGCACCGCCTCTTTCATGTCGGTGACTTCCTTGCGCGACCCGGTCAACACGATAACCGGCATGGTACGGCCGTTTTCGCGCCAACGGCGCAGCACGGAAAATCCGTCCATGGTCGGCAGGCCGGGATCGAGAATGACCGCGTCATAGTCATTTTCCAGGCCATAGGCCAAACCCTCCTCGCCGTCGTCGATTACATCGACAGCGTGGTTTTCGTCGCGCAGCATGGCGGCGATCTGTTCGGCAAGTTCGGGGTCGTCTTCGAGGATCAGCACGCGCATGGCCGCGTCACTCCATTCGCTTATCGATTGCCGCGGCCACGTCCAGAGTTGCCGCTACCGCCGCGCCGTTCGGAATCGCCAACGACGCCGCCGGTGGCCGGGTCGATATAGACGACAATAACACGGTCGTCGCTGCGCAGGATTTGCACTTCGTAGAGAGCGCCGCGCTCGGTGCGGCGGATTTGCGTGCCGATGACGCGGCCCTGATAGCGCGGGTTACCCTGTAATCGGTTCAATGCACCGGACAAATCACTGCCGCTGCCCTGCGCCGCGGCAGGCGGCACAGGCACGGCCACCAGGCTGGTGGTCAATATTATGATTAATAAAGCCAGTAATTTACGCATCGTGCCTGAATGTAGTGCCGAACGTCCTAAAGGTGAAACGATCACTTCGTTAGCCTTTATTCGAACTCCTTAAGATTTCCTAACAACCGCCGCATGCAATCGAAAACGGCGAACCGCCATATTTCTCCCATCGAAGTCTTCATCAACCCGATTTGGGAGAAAAAAGATGCGTAAATTAGCAATAGCCACCACCGCAATAGCGTTGATCTTGGGCGCGGGCACCGCGTCAGCCGATCAGAACCGTGGCTGGAACAAGCAGTCGGATCGCCAAACGGCCCACCGTCAGGTGGATCGCCGCGCCGCGGTACCGCGCCACGCCCGCGACGTCGAGGTCGTGAAAGTGGGACTGCATCGTCGCTACTTCGATGAAACCATTCCGCTGCGCCGTTTACTCAACCTCGATCGCGACTATCGCGGATATCGTATCCAGTCGGTGATCGTAAAAGTACGGCCGCACAAATCACGCGGACGTCTGGCGCTGGTCGCCAACGGTCATGTGGTTGACCGGGCACGATCCGGCCAGATCCGTCGTATCGAATTGACACCCGATGGCGACCGCACCTTGGGCCGCGATTTGAGACGGCTGCAACTCGACGTTCGGGGTCGTGCGTTCATCGAATCGATCAAAGTGAAGCTGCGTGCGCCGCCCCATCAGCGTCGGGGCCGGAATGTTCATCGCACGTCCCATGATCATGGCGACAAGCGCGACCGGAACCCGGAACTGGCAGAGCAGATCGTGCGGATCATCCTGGGCCAGGTCGAAGTTTCGGGCGGGCGCTACTAGGCGCCCGTCCTCCCCCCCTTTCTGTCTTCGAGTAGGAGAGTGAAAATGTCGA
>JABDJY010000011.1 GCA_013003285.1 Alphaproteobacteria bacterium
GTGGAACGCTGGCTGCGTCCGCACTTTTCGCGGATCGCGCGGGCGTGGGAGCGCCACCGCATGATCGGCTTTGATCGTGCCGGGCCGCCCGCTCCTCACCACGACGCGGTCGGATAGGCTGACCGCCTCCTCGATGTCATGCGTCACGAAAAGGACCGGGTGTTTTTGCTCGCTCCAGATGCGCAGGAGCTCCTGTCCCATCGTTATTTTGGTCAGCGCATCGAGTGCACCGAAGGGCTCGTCCATCAAATAGATTTCAGGCGCGTAGGCGAGCAGCCTTCCTAAAGCGGTGCGCTGGCGCATGCCACCGGAGAGCGCGTGAGGGTAGTGGGCGCCGAATTCGGCAAGGCCAAGAAGGCCGAGAAGATGTTCAATGCGCTCGTCGTGCTCGGCGCGCGGCACGCGCGCGCATTCCAGACCGACGCGAATATTGTCTTTGACGCTTGCCCAAGGTAGCAGCGCATCGCGCTGAAACATGAAACCGATAGATGCCGGCGTGCCCTCGACCTTCGTGCCGCGCACGCGCACATCACCCTGATTGGGTGCGACCAACCCGGAGATCAATTTCAACAGACTCGATTTTCCGCAGCCGCTCGGGCCGACGATCGATACGAACTCCCCTTCGTTGACTGTCAGGTCGATATCGCGCAGAACCCGGATCGAGGCCTCATACGCGAGCGAAACATCGCGTAATTCAATGGCGGGCGTGTGGGTCGTCTCGCTCATCTCATTCACCGCGATAGCGCATAAAGCGGGCCTCGATAGCGCGTGCGATCTCATTGAAAGCGATGCCGATGCCGAGAAGCGCGAAGAGACCGCTGAACACCCCGAGGACGTCGAGCCGCCCAGCGGAAAACTCGACATACCAGCCGAGCCCGCGATTCGCGCCGAGAAACTCTCCCAAAACCGCACCTACGAGCGCCAAGCCGACGCCAGCGCGTATCGAGGCGAAGACCCAAGGCGTCACCGAAGGCAGGATGACACGGCGCACGAGATAGAATTGCGACCCGCGCATGACGCGAATCATGTCGAGCTGCTCGCGGTCGACCGCCCTCACCCCTTCATACGTGTTCAGCACGACGACGAACACGACCATCGAAAAGGCCATGACAATCTTGGAGAGATCCCCGATCCCGAGCCAGAGAATGAACAGCGGCGCCAGCGCAACGCGCGGTAGGCTGTAAAGCCCAAGAAAGAACGGCTCGATGGTATCGGCCAGAAATCGGTTGGCGCCGAACAGCAAGCCTATCGGCACGCCGATCAGTACGCTGGCTAAAAGCCCCAAAAATGCGTTTGTCACGGTGGCGCGGCCGTGCAGCCACAAATCCCCCGACAGCGCCAATTCTGTGAGCCGAACCGCTATATCGCTCGGCTTTGCGAGCCAGAAAGGATCGACCCAATAGGTCGCTGCGTATTCCCACAGCGCGAGAATCGACGCGGCCAAGGCCAGTCGGGCGAGAGCGAGAACGAGGCGGCCCCGCTTAGGCGTGGAGGACTTAGCTCCCCCGGAGCCGGGTTCGGAAGGGGCAGACGACATCGGCAGTTAATTACGGGACAGGAAGATAGGCACGCGTCACGACATCTCCGTAAGGAATCTCGGAGAGCTCCGGTTCGACTGCACCCAAAACCATGATCATTCTATTGTACCCGTCCTGCGAAACCTCACCGCCCCTGGCCAAGGATTCGGGCACGTCTACAACCAGCTGCTCGATCAACGCTGCATCGAAAGTCGGATACATCTCGGTCAATGCATTCTCGAGCGCAACAGCGTCGACGTGAAGCAGATCTTGAGCGCGTATGACGGCGCGCAAGAATGCGCGCGCGTGGTCGCCGTTACTGTTGAGAAATCTTTCCCGCGCAATCAGATCCAGCGCCGTGTAGCCCCAAGTCCGGAAATCGTGGATGATTTTGTAATCACCGCCGGCCATCACTGCTTGAACATCGGGCGTCGTAAACAATCCGACATCGATCGCGCCGGTATCGAGTGCAGCCTTCATCGGAATCCCGACGCCGATGCTCGCGAAGGTCAGATCGCGGTCGGGATCGATCCCCAGATCGCTCAAGACATAGCGCGCCGAATTGTCGGTCAGGCTGCCTGGCGAGGTGATGCCCAGCCTTTTGCCGAGCAAATCGCCCAAGCCAGAGACTTCGGAGGTGCCCAGCGCCAGCATTGCATAGCCATGGCGCTCGGTAAGACCGGCGATAATCTTGGCGGGCAGCCCGCGGCTTCTCAAGCGGACCGCATGATCGCCCGCGCAAACACAAATATCGATACTGCCCGAGGCGAGCGCCTGTACGGCTGGCGCGCCGCCGCGAAATTGGAAAGTCTCGACCTCGATCTGCTCGTCTGCAAAGTAGCCGTTCTGTTCGGCTGTCAGAAGCGGCAACGTCCCGATGGAAGATTGCGCGACACCGACTTTGATCGACGTTTGAGCCTCAGCAACGCCGCCTGTCAAAGCCGAGACACCGACGGCCAAAACGAACACAAAGCGCATAAACTTCTCCGAAGCTCGAAGCTTCAACCGATATCAGCACGCCCGCCAGGGCAAGTCGTTCTCGTGCTCGACAAAAAGCCAAGCACCCCGCCCCAAAGCTTCGGGGAAACGCGCCAACAGCGTACTTCCGCGCCTCTCTGGACTCAAATCGTTTCGGCCAAGCAATGCCTCGCAACGCTCGAGCGAGGCAACGCGAACGCCATAGAGGCCGATGAAAGGAAGCTGGGGAACGGGACCGAACGCTTCTTCGAACATGCCCCGCTCCATCAATACAACGCCGCCGCGCTCCAACGGCAGTAGGCTGCCCATTTTCGCTGATACCGGATCACGATCTAGAAATCTGCCGAACCTCTCGGCCGCCTCGGCAACGTCCTCGACCGCAATAACGGCATCCAGCAGCGCGTCCGCGCCGTTGGCATGATCCAGCCAGCGCGTTTGCCAAACCAGCTCTTCGCTGTGATGGGTCAGATACTGCATACGGCCCTCGGCCATCTCTGCGCGCTCCACGCGCGCCACCGTGAACGCGGCTTCGGCTTCCCCCGTCGCGGTTTCGATCGGCCGTCTCAAGTTTACGACTGGGCGTACGCGAAAACCCGCTTTCGAAAGCGCTTGCGATTTGGCGTTGGCATCGGCTACCGCAAAGGCGGCGAGATGAAGGCCGGGATACTTCGACAGCGCTGCGTCGAACTCTTGCCCGAGCGCGGTATCGGCGGTTTTGAACAGCACTTCGATATAGCCACGATTGAGCATGACGGTGACGTTCCCGGTGCCGCTCAGCTGACTGGTTCCATCTGCTGCCCTGTTCGTTTGTATGGAGACCGGCGCAGTGCGAAACCCCGCCCGGATCAGCGCTTCACGCGCTTCGTCGGCGCTTGGAATGAAATGACCGACATGGTCGAGAAAAACTTCTTGCCTTATGGGTAACTGCCGATCGCTCTGTATTAGACTCTTCGGCACCGCCCTATCCCCGAACAATTCAACAGAACTTTACTTTGCAGAACTAGGAGCTCGCCGACTTGAGGTGCCAATTAGCCGCCTCAAGTGTCTGGGCCAGCCTTACACTCTAACGCGTGCGGGCCGTACGCTCAGTCAACCGGTTAAGGGCGAATACGCGTTAGGACGGTGCCTTACCTCGGGACGCGAGATACTCGCGCAGTGCCCGATTAACGGCGTCCGAATCGGGGAAATGCTCCCGAAGATCCGGATCGATAAGCACCACGTTCGTACCCGCGCGATAGCGTTGGTAA
>JABDJY010000012.1 GCA_013003285.1 Alphaproteobacteria bacterium
CGATATCTGGGCCCAGGATCCACCGGATTGGGTCCGCGAGGCCCGCTCGCGCCCGGCCGTCGAGTCGGGCGCCCTTTGGGTGCGCGACATCCTGCCGGAATCGGTTGTCGGTGAGATCGGCGAACAGCTCGAAAAGGCCCGAAGCCGCACCAATTCAATAGATTCCGCCCGCGAGGCGATCGATCGTCTGTCGCTGCCACCGAAAACACCTGCAACCTCGTCTCGTCCAGGGTATAACGAGCGCGAACGGCAGGAGCTGGATCGCTTGATCCAGAATAATCAGTGAATTCAGGTTTAACGACCAACCCTTTTTCCGCCCGCAGCGACGATAGTCACGACGATAAATTCCACGAAGAATGTGGCGTTTTCGGCGTGTACGGGTCCGACGATTCCGCCGCGTTGACGGCGCTGGGCCTGCACGCGCTGCAGCATCGCGGCCAGGAAGCCGCCGGCATTGTCTCGTTCGATGGCAGCCGTTTCTATCCCCACCGTGCGCTCGGGCTGGTCGGCGAGATATTCGGCGAAAAAGAAGTCATCGACACCATGCCGGGCAATTCGGCGATCGGCCATGTGCGCTATTCGACCACCGGCGAAACCGCGCTGCGCAACGTCCAGCCGCTCTATGCCGATTATAGTTTCGGCGGTCTGGCGCTGGCCCATAATGGCAATTTGACCAATGCAGTCGGCCTACGCCACGATTTGGTCGAGCGTGGGTCGCTGTTCCAATCGACTTCGGATACCGAGGTCTTCCAGCATCTGATCGCCACCAGCCGGGGCAGCCGCCTGCTCGAGCGGGTGGTCGAGACGCTGCGCACCGTCGAGGGCGCCTATTCGCTGGTGGCCCTATCGCGGCGTAAGCTGATCGGCGCCCGCGATCCATTGGGGGTGCGGCCGCTGGTTTTAGGTAAATTCGGCGACGCGCTGATCATCACATCGGAAACCTGCGCGCTGGACATTATCGGCGCCGACTTCGTGCGCGACGTGGAGCCCGGCGAAATTATCGTCATCGACGAGGACGGCCTTCACTCGCACAAACCGTTCCCGCCGATGCGCCAACGGTCGTGCATATTTGAATATATCTATTTCGCCCGACCCGATTCCAACGTCGATGGGCGCAACGTCTACAACGCGCGCAAGGCGATCGGCGCGGAATTGGCCCGCGAGAGCATGATCGAGGCCGACATTGTCATCCCGGTGCCCGACAGCGGTGTGCCGGCGGCCCTCGGGTTTGCCCAAGAATCGAACCTGCCCTTCGAACTCGGCCTGATCCGCAACCATTATGTCGGCCGCACGTTCATCGAGCCGACCGACGAGATCCGCCATCTTGGCGTGAAACTCAAGCACAATGCCAACCGCCAGCAGCTCGTCGGCAAACGGGTCATTCTGGTCGATGACAGTATCGTACGCGGCACCACCTCGCGTAAAATCGTCGAAATGGTGCGTCAGGCCGGCGCCAAGGAAGTGCATATGCGGATCTCCAGCCCGCCGACCATGCACTCATGCTTCTACGGCATCGATACGCCGGAACGCAGCGAGCTTCTGGCGGCCCGCTTCGATGTCGAGGGCATTCGCCAGCAGATCGACGCCGACTCCCTGGCCTTCATCAGCACCGACGGCCTGTACCGCGCCATGGGCGAGGCAGCGCGCAACAACGATGTGCCGCAATTCTGCGATGCCTGCTTTACCGGCGACTACCCCATTTCCCTCACCGACTTCGACGAAGGCGGCGCGACGACGCAAATGTCGTTGCTCGCCGGGCTCGCTTAAGAAACCCGTCGGCCGCCCCCATGGCAGAACCAAGACGCTTGCACGACCGTGTGGCCTTGATCACGGGCGCGTCGCGGGGCATTGGCGCGGAAGTCGCCAAACGGTTCGCCGCCGAGGGCGCCCATGTCATCCTGATGGCCCGTACCGTAGGCGGCCTCGAGGAAGTCGATGACGCCATAAAGGCGCTCGGCGGCGCGGCCACCCTGGTGCCCTGCGACCTCACCGAATTCGACCGCCTCGACAATTTGGGACCGCCCCTGCTTGAGCGCTTCGGGCGCCTCGACATCTTTGTCGGCAATGCGGCGATCCTCGGCACCATGACGCCCCTGGCCCAATACGATGCCAAAGCCTGGAACGAGGTGTTCGACGCCAATGTTCACGCCAATTGGCGCCTGATGCGGGTCGTTGAACCGCTCTTGCGCCGCTCCGATGCGGGCCGCGCTATCCTGGTGACCAGCGCGGCGGCCAAGAACCCCAAGGCCTATTGGGGCGCCTACGCCATCACCAAGTCGGCGCTGGAGACCATGACCCAAGTGTGGGCGGCGGAACTGGTGAACACATCGGTGCGGGTCAATCTGCTAAGCCCGGGCGCGACCCGGACCCAGATGCGCAGCGCCGCCTTCCCCGGTGAAGACCCGCTGACCCTGAAGACGCCCGACGCCGTCACCGACGCCTTCCTCGACCTGGCGGCGCCGGACTGCACCCGCCACGGCGAGATGATCGAGCTGACATAGAGCTATTTATCGTACGGGTTCTTGCCCTTGCGCATATTGATGCGGATCGGCGTGCCGGCGAGATCGAAACGGTCGCGCAGCGAGTTTTCCAGATACCGCACATAGCTGTCGGGCAAGTCTTCCGGCCGGTTGCCGAAAACGGCGAAGGTCGGCGGCCGCGCCTTGGGCTGGGTAACGTAGCGCAGCCGGATTCGCCGCTTATTCGCCGCCAAAGGCGGCGGGTGGCGATCGAGTACGTCAGCCAGCCATTTATTCAGCCCGGCGGTCGATACGCGCCGGTTCCACACCACATAGGCGTCCAACACAGCGGGCATGAGGGCGTCGAGGTTCTTACCGGTCAGCGCCGACACGGTCACCACGGTCACGCCGGCGACCTGGGGCAGCGATGTCAGCAATCGGTCGCGCAAGTCGGCCATGGCAGCCGGCTTATCGGCCACGATATCCCATTTATTGACCACGAGGATAAGCGCGCGGCCCTCCTCGATGACGTGCCGGGCGATGGTCAAATCCTGGCGTTCGAGCATCTGTTCGCCATCGAGCACCAGCGCGACCACTTCGGCATATTGGATGGCGTTCAGGGCGTCGCCGACCGAGAGCTGCTCGAGCTTTTCGTTGATCCGCGCCTTGCGCCGCAGCCCGGCGGTATCGACCAGCTCTATACGGCGGCCTTTATATTCCCACTCGACCTTGATCGCGTCGCGGGTAACACCGGCTTCCGGGCCGGTCAACAGGCGTTCATCGCCGATC
>JABDJY010000014.1 GCA_013003285.1 Alphaproteobacteria bacterium
GGGTGCCGGCCAGGTCAATCTCGGCCTGTCGGTCCAGGCCAATATCGCGAGCTATAGCGACCTCAAAGGGACCACCCTGGCGGTCGATGCGCTTTCGACCGGCTTTGCCTTCATGCTGCGCGAGATGCTTGAGATCAACGGCGTCGGCCATGACGAGTATGAGCTGATCCCGGTCGGCGCGACCCCGGCGCGGCTCGAGGCCTTGGTCGCCGGCGACCATGCGGGCGCGCTGCTCAATCCGCCCTTTACCGAGTTCGGCGAGGCCGCCGGGCTGCGCACCATCGACTATAGCGAGGATGCGCTGCCGCCCTGCCAGATCGGCGTGATGGCGGCCTGCCGCGGATGGGCGGCGGCCAACCCGGAAGCGCTGCGGGGTTTCATTCGCGCCGAATTGAAGGCCATCGACTGGATCATCGACCCGGCCAACGCCGAAGGGGCGACCGACACGTTAGAGCGCAACATGCCGGGCATGGACCGGGCCGGCGCCGAGGCAGCCATGAAGATCGTGCTCGATCCCGATCGCGGCTTGGCCGGCAGCGACAAAATCAACCACACCGGTGTCGCCACCATATTGGCGCTGCGCAGCAAATATGGCGAACCGCAGAAAAACCTAACGGAACCAGAGCGTTATATCGATTTATCGTATTATAATACCGCAATAGATTAATCCGTTCGCCCCTTATCCGAGAACAAGTCAAAACTGCCAATATGCGGTACAATAGACGTCACGACACTGCACGCTGGAGAAAGAAATGATCAACGTCACCGGTTTTCGCTATTGCCGTCTGGGCACCGCGGACCTCGAAGAGACCGTCAAGTTCGCAACCGAAATCATCGGCCTCGAGCTGGTCGGCCAGGAAAATGGCTTCGCCTATTTGCGGGGCGACGACCGCGATCACAACATCGTCTATTTCCAGGGTGACCCGAACGATCACACAGTGGGACTCGCGCTCGACACGTTCGAAGAATTGGACGCTGCCGAAAGTACGCTGAAGGAACTCGGCCTGACGGTCCATCGCGGCAGCGAAGAAGAAGCCGCCGCGCGGCGCTGCATGGGCTATATCAATTTCAAGGACAATAGCGGCAATTCCATCGACCTGACCGTGCGGCCCTTCGCGGCGGGGCGGCGTTACTTCCCCTCGCGCGACGCCGGCATCACCGAGTTCAGCCATATCGGTCTGCGGGTCACCAATCCGCGCGAAGCCGAGAAATTCTGGTCGCAGGTGTTCAATTTTAAAACCAGCGATTGGATCGGCTGGTCGGCGCTGATGACCTTCGACGAAGTGCATCACCGCTATGCGTTGTTCCCGTCGGACCGGCCCGGCATTCAGCACATCAACTTCCAGGTGGCGGAAACCGACGATGTGATGAAATCGAATTATTTCATGCAAGACCGGCAGGTACGCATTCAGGCGGGCCCGGGCCGTCATGCGCTCTCAGGCGCCCGGTTCCTCTATTATTACGGGCCGGACGAGATGATTTACGAATATTCCTGCGGCGTGCGTATGGTCGACGACAGCTGGCGGCCGCGCCAGTTCCCCATCGAAGACGCTTCCTTCTGCGCCTGGGGCTCGCGGCCCGACCTCACCATCCTCGGATCGGGCGACGCGGCCGATTGAGGGCGCTTAGCCGCGGCGATTCCAGATGATCGAAATCGTCGATATCCGGTACTGCCGCCTCGGCACCGCCGATCTGAACGGCGCCGTACAGTTCGCGACCGAACTCATCGGGCTTGAACTGGTGGCCCGCGAAAATGGTGCGGCCTATGTGCGCGGCGACGATCGCGACCATAATATCTGCTATTTCGAGGGCGATCCGGCCGACCAAACATTGGGCCTGGAGGTTCGCACATTCGACGCGCTCACTGCCGCCGAAGCGACCCTTCAAGCTGCCGGTGTTGAAACCCGCCGCGGCGACGACGACGCAGCCGCCGCGCGGCGCTGCATGGGCTTTCTCAACTTCCGGGACCCGACTGGCAATTCCATCGATCTGGTTGTTCGACCGTTCCACTCCGGCAACCGATATTTTCCGTCACGCGACGCCGGCATTTCCGAATTCAGCCATGTGGGGTTGAAGACGACGGACGCGCCGCGCGACGAGGCCTTTTGGATTAGCCTATTCAATATGCGCGCCAACGACTGGATCGGCACCGCGCCGTTGATGTCGTTCGACCAGGTCCACCATCGCATCGCCTTGTTCCCCACCGACCATGCCGGCATTCAGCACATCAATTTCCAGACCGAGAGCCTGGATGACATCATGCGGTCTTACTATTTCTTCCGCGACCGCCAGGTCCATATTAGTTTCGGCCCCGGCCGGCACGCCACCTCGGGCGCCATGTTCCTCTACTATGAAGGCCCCGACGGCATGGTCTATGAATACTCATCGGGTGTGCGCATGGTCGACGAGACTTGGCGGCCACGCCAACTGCCATTCACGGCGGAATCATTTTGCGTCTGGGGATCACGGCCCGACATCGCCGAGTTCCAGGCCGATTAAAGCGAGCGTGCGTTATAACGCCACGCGTTCTTACCCAATAGGATTTGTGTAGATGCCTAAAAAGTCAGAGTCCCAGCCAAAAGCCTATGAAAATCAGGATTTTCTGCACAGCCGGGACGGACGGGCGCTGCGCATCCTGGCGGAGTATCATGAACCGCAAAGCCGCCTGGCGCACTACAACGTCACCGATACGGTGGTGTTCATGGGCTCCGCGCGACTGCCGTCCGAGGAAGCCGCCACCGAGGCGATTGCCGCCGCCGAACGCGGCGAGGGCGATCTGGCAGCAGCCCAGAAGATGCAAAAAATGGCGGTCTATTACGAAGCCGCCCGCGAACTCGCCCACCGCCTGACCGAATGGTCGAAAGAGCTGGGCGAAGAAGAACGCCGTTTCGTAGTGTGCACCGGCGGTGGGCCCGGCATCATGGAAGC
>JABDJY010000086.1 GCA_013003285.1 Alphaproteobacteria bacterium
GCACCAAGGTCAAATGGATGAACATTGCGCGCTTGTTGCCCAATTCATTGCCGAGTTGGCGGATCGCTTCGAGGAATGGCAGGCTTTCGATATCGCCAACCGTCCCACCGATTTCGCAGATGATGAAGTCCTCGTCGTGCAAATCGGCGACGACGAATTTCTTTATGGCATCGGTTACATGGGGAATGACCTGAACCGTGCCGCCGAGATAATCGCCACGGCGTTCCTTACCTAAAACGTCGGAGTAAATTCGGCCGGTGGTCACATTATCCGATTTAGTCGCCGAGACGCCGGTGAAGCGTTCGTAATGGCCCAGGTCGAGGTCGGTCTCCGCGCCATCGTCGGTAACGAAAACCTCGCCATGCTCGATCGGGCTCATGGTGCCCGGATCGATGTTGAGGTAGGGGTCGAGCTTGCGCACACGCACCCGGTAGCCGCGCGCTTGCAACAATGCGCCCAGCGCCGCCGAGGCCAGACCTTTGCCCAGAGACGATACAACGCCGCCTGTAATGAAAATGAACCGAGTCGACATGGATCTATCTTGTACCCAATTTAACCGCGCGCAGACAAAGGGGATTCGTCCACAAGGTGATTTTTTAAGCGTTTAGGGTTCACCACAGAAAAAGGCGGCACGGGTGCCGCCTTAAAATCTGATGTTCTGCCCTTTGGCCCGATACCGGTCATTCGCCGGTTGGAACCGCCGGCTGGTGAGGCTGCATTGGCGCTGGCGCCTGCTGGTGGATCGGTGCCCCGCCGCCCGCGCCGTCCTGAAGGATCGAGGTGGGACCGCTATTACCGCCGGCCAATATGGCAAGACTGATGCTGGTGATGAAAAATGAACCCGCCAGGATGGCTGTGGCGCGGGTCAATAGATTTGACGCGGCGCGGCCGCCGAGCAGTCCGCCCATGCCGCCGCCGGCCCCCGGACCGGAGCCGCCGAGGCCGCCGAGCCCGCCTTCGGACTTCTGCAGCAATACGACACCGACCAGCGCAAGCGCCAAGAGCAGGTGGACGACAAGAACAATTGTTTGCATGGTTCGTTTTAACCGCGCGTTCTCGAAGGCGAGACAGTCTAGCCGTCGAATAAATTTAGGTCAGGCGGCTATTTAATGCCTTGGCCGCCGTAATTCCAGTGCTAAACGCTTTGCCTCACATAATCGTCGCATCGGCAATGGCGCAAAAATCGCTGGCCTTGAGACTGGCGCCGCCGATCAAGCCGCCATCGACATTGTCGATGGCGAGGATTTCAGCCGCATTTTCCGATTTCATGGAGCCGCCATAGAGCAGTCGGACTTGTTCAGCCTCGGATCCTATTATCCCTTGGAGACAGGCGCGAATATGTCCATGGGCGCTGGCAATCTCGTCATTGGTCGGCGTTCGCCCGGTTCCAATCGCCCAGACCGGTTCATAGGCCACCACAAGATTAGCCCCGGTAAGCGGCCCCTGCCCCGTGCTGGGTAAAGACCCCTCGATTTGGGTGCTTAAGACGTCCAGGGTCTGGCCGGCGTCGCGCTGGGCTTCGGTCTCGCCGATGCAGACGATGGCAATGAGGCCTGCGCCAAGGGCCGCTGCGGTCTTGGCCTGGACCATGGCATCGGTCTCGCCAAGCCCGTGCCGGCGCTCGGAATGCCCCAGGATAACGTGGCTGGCGCCCGCGTCGGCCACCATGGCGGCGCTGATATCTCCGGTAAAGGCGCCGCTGGCCTCGGCGTGGCAGTTCTGGCCGCCGACCGCAACCGTACTATCGGCGAGTTGAGCGGCAATGGTTTGAATAATCGTGGCCGGGGGGCAGACCAATAGATCGCAATCGGCCGACTCGGCGCTTGCCGCGTAGTCGCCAATCGCCGCCGCCAGCGCCCGGCCCTCCGCCGCTAAATTGTTCATTTTCCAGTTGCCGGCGATTAATTTACGAGGGCCTGCCATGATCTCACCAAAATTTGCATTTCTCTTGGCGCGGAATACGCCAAATTGGGTGCTGATGCTGTAGCACAGCCGCCCTAATTGGCCAATATTGGGGCGGGTTGCCCGGCCCGGGGACTGCTTGCCCGGTTAAATGGCCATCACTATGATGCGCCGCCATGCGCTAGGGGCTTTGATTTAAGGCCGCACGTGAAAGGATTAGTCGAAAATGCTCGAAGCACTCCGCCAAGCTTCCAAAGGCTGGACCATGAAGATAATTCTGGGCCTCTTGGCCCTGACCTTCGTCGTTTTTTTCGGGTCGAGCGATTTCGGGGGCGGCGGGCATGGCGGCGGGCACAATGCGGGCCGCAACGCCAACGCGGTTGTTGAAATCGACAATCTGGATTTCTCTCTGCGCCAGGTCGGCAACGAGTTTAATACCCAAATTCAACAAATATCTCAGGCCAACGGCCAACAGATCGATCCGACCTCCCCCTTCGCCGGGCAAATTCTCAACCAGGCTATCAGCACTATTGTGACGCGCTCGCTATTCGATGTGGCGGCGCGCGACCTTGGGGTTTCGGCATCCGATGCGGCGGTCGAGCAGGCAATCCGCAATATCGGTGCGTTCCAGGATGCCAACGGTGAATTTGATAGTGCGGCATTCGCCGGTTATCTACGCAACGTCGGCCAGAGCGAGGCGACGTTTATTGCCAACGCCCGGGACGATCTGCGGCGCAGCCAGTACCTTGGCACCCTGCGCCGCACAATCACGCCACCGGAGGCCATGGTGGACGCGGTCTATAAGTACCGTTTCGAGCGACGCACCGCAGAGTTGGCGACCATCGGCATCGTGACCGTCGAGGGCCTGGTGCCGCCGGATGAGACCCAGTTGCTGCAATTCTACGAAGAGAATAAGGAATCGTTTCGGGCGCCGGAGACCCGCGAGGCCACGGTTGCCTCGCTGACCATGGAAGAGTTTGCCGCCACCATCGAAATCGATGATCAAGAGGTCGCGGAAGTCTATGCCGACCGCCTAGCGAATTTTCAGCGCGGCGAGCGCCGGGAAATTCTGCAGGGTATTTTCCTCGATCAAGAGGGTGCCGATAAGGCTGCCGAGATGATCGCCCAGGGCCGCCCCTTCGCCGAAACCGTCGAGGAGTTGGCCGGTTTCCCGCCGGTCCCCATGGGAACATTGCAGCGCACCCAAATCACTGAGCCCGAACTGGCCGAGGCCGCATTTTCGGCGATCGAGGGCAGCACGGCCGGTCCCATCGAAACCGCGCTGGGTTGGCAGCTCTTGTCGATTGCTAAAGTGTTTCCGGAGGAAACAATTCCGTTAAGCGATGTTAGCGACCGGTTGCGGCAGGCGATTGCGCTGGAGCAGGCGCGTGACGATATGTTCGACCTGCTGAACGCCGTCGAGGACGGCCTCGCCGGTGGCGGTACATTGGAAGAAGTCGCCCGCGACAATGGGTTGACGCTGCAGAAATTGGGTCCGTTCAACGCCGGTGGGCTGGTGGTGAGCGGACAGCCCGTGGCTTTCGAACCCTTGGCCGGCTTGGTGAACGCTGTGTTCACCACCGATGTGGATGAAATCGCCGATCTGGTGGAGACCGAGAATGGCGGTTTCTTTGTCGCCCGCACCGACAGTATCACCCCGCCGCAGATCGAGCCGCTTGAGCGCATTCGCGATACGTTGACCGCCGCCTGGCTGGATCGCGAACGATTGACACTGGCCATTGAGCGCGGCACCGATTTAGCCGACCGCGCCCGCGCCGGCGCTAACTTCGAGGAACTGGCGAAGGAAATCGGCGCCGCCTTCGAAACCACTCAGCCTTTCGACCGCACCGGGTTGGGGTCGACCATATCCGGCTCGTTGATCACGCCGTTGTTCCAGGCCGCGGTGGGCGATATCGTCCTGGCGCAAACCCAAAACGGCGTCGGCGTTGCCCGGTTGCTCAAGATCGACAAGGTCACCGATGGTGGCGATGACTTCGAACGTGAAGATTTGCGTGCCGAACTTGCCGAGGGCATCAATCGCGATATCTCGCGCCAGCTTACCGCCGCGCTGCGCGATCGCTATTCCATCGATGTCGACCGCGAGACGATCGAGCAAAATCTCCTGCCGTAATGATCCAATTCCCCGCAGTAGAGAGTTTTTCCAAGCATTACGGGGAAAACCGACCGCAAGTTGTTTGGACTGAGCTCGTCGCCGATCTCGAGACGCCGGTATCGGCGATGCTCAAGCTCGCCGCCGGCCAGCCCTACAGCTTCCTTCTCGAATCCGTCGAAGGCGGTGCGGTGCGCGGGCGATATTCGGTGCTGGGCTTCGCCCCTGATCTTATCTGGCGCTGCACCGGCGCGCAGGCGGAAATCGCCCGGGTGGCCGACGGACAACAAGGCGACTTCGTCGGCTGTGAGGAGACCAGCCTGGATGCGCTGTCGTCGTTGATCGCGCAATCGCAAATCGATTTGCCCGATGCGGTGCCGCCCTCGGCGGTCGGCGTGTTCGGCTATATGAGCTACGACATGGTGCGGCTGATGGAGCGCCTGCCCGACGCCAACCCCGACGTGATCGGCATTCCCGACGCGGTGTTTATTCGCCCGACAGTGACGGCGGTGTTCGATAATGTGGCCGACAAGATCACCGTGGTGACGCCGGTCTGGCCCGATCCTGAGATCGACGCCGAGACCGCCTATGTGGCTGCCGGCGCGCGGCTGGATGCCGTCATCGCCGGCTTGGACCGCAGCGTGTCCGGCGGGCTGTTGGCCTCGTCCGAGATGCCCGATCTGGCTGCGCCGGTCTCCAACACCACGCGCGAGGCCTATCACTCGATGGTCGAGCGGGCGAAGGCGTACATCCGCGCCGGCGACATTTTTCAGGTGGTGCCCTCGCAACGGTTCAGCTTACCTCTGAACGCACCGCCCATGGCTCTGTACCGCGCTCTGCGGCGGCTCAATCCGTCGCCCTTCCTGTTCATCGTCAATATGGACGGCTTCTCCCTGGTCGGCTCGAGCCCGGAAATTCTGGTGCGTCTGCGCGACGATACGGTCACCGTGCGACCCATTGCCGGGACACGGCCGCGCGGCGCGACGGCGGCGGAAGACGAAGCGCTGGCCGCTGAACTGCTCGCCGACCCGAAAGAGCAGGCCGAGCACCTGATGCTGCTCGATCTGGGGCGCAACGATGTGGGCCGGGTCGCCGAGATCGGGACCGTGGAGGTGACCGAGAGTTACACTATCGAGCGCTACAGCCATGTCATGCACATCGTCTCCAATGTGCAGGGACAGATAAAGTCATCCTTGAACGCCTTGCAGGCGCTGGTCGCCGGCTTCCCCGCCGGCACGGTCTCGGGCGCGCCGAAAATCCGCGCAATGGAAATCATCGACGAGTTGGAGACCGAGCGCCGTAGCTTCTATGCCGGCACCGTCGGCTATTTCGGCGCCAATGGCGACATGGACACCTGCATCACGCTACGCACCGCGCTGGTGCGCAATGGCACCATGTATGTGCAGGCCGGCGGCGGCGTGGTCGCCGATTCAGACCCCGAGGCGGAATATCAGGAGAGCAACAACAAGGCCAAGGCCCTGCTCCGCGCCGCCGCCGAGGCGCAACGCTACGCCAATATTTCCGGGTAGATCGGGTTACCCGTCAACACCCACATGGCGCACGATGGTGGTTACCGGCACCACGGCGAAACCGCGTGCTTTAATTACCGGCAGCCATTCTTCCAGGGCGTCGAGGGTAACGTCCTTGGGGTGGCCGATGGCGACGGCGAAGCCGTTGCGCTGGGCGAGTTCCTCGGTGCGGATCAGGGCGGCGCGCACTGCGATGGGCGACACGTCATGATCGATAAAGACATTGCGCTCGACCGCGGGTACGCCATGGAGGCGGGCGACTTCGAGGCCCTTGGTCAGGCTCGTGGTGCGGCTGTCGAGGAACATCAGGCCGCGTTGCTTCAGGGCCACCATCACCGGCGCCAACGCCACCGGGTTGCTGGTGAGCTTGCTGCCCATATGGTTGTTCACCCCCACATAGCCGGCGAACTGGGTGAGGTTCCATTCCAGCCGGCGAGCGAACTCGGCCTTCGGTAGGTCGCTGAGCAAGGCGTTGGGGCCAGGATTTTCGCCCGTGTCACCGGGTTCCATGGGCAGGTGGACCAATAATTCATGCCCGCCCCGGCGTGCTGCGGCGGCCTGTTCGCGCGCATCCTCGGCATAGGCCATGAGGGCGATGGTGACCGGTGCCGGCAGCGCCATAGCGCGGCGCGAGCGCCGGCGGTCGAGTCCCACATCGTCGATCACCACCGCAATCATCGGCTGACCCGCGGGGATCGCCGCGGCAACGGCGTTTTTCAGCCAAGCTTGCTTGACCGGTATTCGGGCGCCAGGGTCGCGCGGCAATGTTTCGATGACCGGTTCGCCCGGTCGCGGCAGTATTTTCTCAGGAATTGGCGCGGGAAGTGCCGGTTCTCGCGGAATGTCTTCGAGCGACAGGCTCGCCAGGGGTGGTGCGGTCGCTGGGGCCTTGCGGTCGACGCCATTGTTCAACCCGATAATGGCGGTCAGAATCGCCAAGACGATCACGCCGACCCCGACGCGGCCGGTCGGCGTTCGCCAAAACCCCGCTGTGGCGCTGACTGGCACCCGTTTACGGCGGTATTGCTTATGTTTTTGCGGTTTTGCAGTCACACTTAAGGGGCCATCACGCAACGAAAAAAAGCAGTACTCGGCCTTCCCCTCGCAAGGTCGACCCACAATACGGCATGGTTATGACATATTCGGCCCGGTGTCGTGGGAATTCCTGTCAGAGGGTTGCTTTCCTGGGTATGGTATCGCTGATATAAGTCGATCTCCGATGGCGACGCGCTTTGCGTTGATTTATTAGAAAAAGCACATAACTGACTGAAATGTTTCTGCTAATCGATAATTACGATAGCTTCACCTACAACCTGGTTCACTTTCTGGGTGAGCTGGGCGTCGAGGCTGATGTGCGGCGCAACGACGCCTTGAGCGTCGACGAAGCGCTGGCGCTTGCGCCTGAGGCGATCGTGATTTCACCGGGGCCGGGCGTACCGGACAATGCCGGCATTTGCCTTGACCTGGTCGCCCGGGCCGCCGAGCAGCGCGTGCCGGTCTTGGGCGTGTGTCTGGGGCATCAAGTGATTGGCCAGGTTTTCGGCGGCAAGATTATCCGCGCGCCGGTCCCCATGCACGGCAAGATCGACGATATCCGCCATAGGGGCCTCGGTGTGTTCCAAGGGTTGCCCAACCCGCTGGTCGCCACCCGCTATCATTCGCTGGTTATTGAGGCCGCGACCTTGCCCGAAACCTTGACGGTGACGGCGGAAACCGGTGATGGCTTGATCATGGGCGTGGCCCATACGGAATTGCCGGTCCATGGTGTCCAGTTCCACCCGGAAAGCATCGCCACCGTCGCCGGGCACGATCTTTTAGCGAATTTCATCGAGTTGGCGACGGGCAAGTCGATCGACGGATATGGCACGGAAAGCCGGGCCGGCGAAATGGTGGCGTTATGAGCGGTGATTTGGGTGATTTGAAGGAACTGATCGGGCTTGTGGCCGACGGCCAAAGCCTCGACCAGGGCCAGGCCGAGGCCGCCTTCGACATCATCATGTCGGGCGACGCGACCCCGGCGCAGATCGGCGCCTTTTTGATGGCGCTGCGGGTGCGCGGCGAGACCGTCGATGAGATCACCGGCGCGGCGCGCATCATGCGGGCCAAAGCAACCGCGGTCGAGGCGCCGGCTGACGCTATCGACATTGTCGGCACCGGCGGCGACGCCAAGGGAACTCTCAATGTCTCGACCGGCGCCAGCTTCGTGGTTGCCGCCTGCGGCGTGCCGGTGGCCAAACATGGCAACCGGGCGCTCAGCTCCAAGACCGGCGCGGCCGACGTGTTGACCGCTCTGGGGGTTAATATCGATGCCGATTTCTCCCTGGTGCGCGAGGCGATCTGGGAAAACAATCTGGGCTTCCTGATGGCGCCGCGCCATCACTCGGCCATGCGTAATGTGGGCGGCGTGCGGGTCGAGCTCGCCACGCGGACCATCTTCAATATTCTCGGGCCGCTGTCGAACCCAGCGCAGGTTAGCTGCCAAATGGTCGGTGTGTTCGCCCAAAAATGGGTCGAGCCGCTGGCCCACGTGTTCGCCAATCTGGGATTGGAGCGCGCCTGGGTGGTCCATGGCGCCGACGGTCTCGACGAATTGACTACCACCGGCGTGACCCATGTGGCCGAGCTGAACGACGGCGTGGTGCGGACCTTCGACGTGACACCGGAAGACGCCGGTCTGGTGCGCGCCAGCCTGGACGATATTCGCGGCGGCGATTCCGAACATAACGCGGCGGCCATGCGCGACATGCTGGCCGGCGCGCCGGGCGCCTTTCGTGACATCGTGGTGTTGAATTCGGCAGCCGCGCTGATTGTCGCCGGTAAGGCCGACGATCTGGCGACCGGCGCCGAGATGGCGGCCAAGGCGATCGACAGCGGTGCGGCGATGGCGACGCTGGAGCGACTGATCGAAATCACTAACCGAGAAGTCCCCGAGGCGGCGGAGGGCGGCGCATGAGCGACGTTCTCACCAAGATCTGCGACGATAAGCGGGTTCATGTGGCGGCGCAGAAGGCCAACCGGTCGCTGACCGATGTGGAAGACGCGGCGCGCAATGCCGACGCGTCCCGCGGTTTCGCCAAGCAGCTTACAGCGCGCTTCCAAGCCGGTGGTTTCGGCCTCATCGCCGAGATCAAGAAGGCCAGCCCCAGCAAGGGGTTGATCCGCGCCGACTTCGATCCGCCGTCCATCGCTAAGGCCTATGAGGCCGGCGGCGCGGCCTGCCTGTCGGTGTTGACCGATGAGCCTTATTTCCAAGGCCGCGATGCCGATCTGGTTGCCGCGCGCGGGGCTGTGTCCCTGCCCGCCTTGCGCAAGGATTTCATGGTCGATCTCTACCAGGTGCCCGAGGCCCGCGCGCTGGGAGCGGATTGCATCCTGCTGATCATGGCGGCGCTGGAAGACACCCAGGCCGATGAGTTGGCCGCCGCCGCCCATGAGTGGGGCATGGATGTGCTGGTCGAAGTACATGATAGCCCCGAGTTGGAACGCGCGCTGCGCCTCGACGCCGATCTGGTGGGGGTCAATAACCGCAATCTGAAGACCCTCGATGTGGATCTGGCGACCACCGAGGCGTTGGCGCCGTTGGTGCCGAGCGACCGGGTTCTAGTCTGCGAGAGTGGCCTCTTTACCCGCGCCGATCTCGACCGCATGTCGGGCGTCGGCGCCCGCTGCTTCCTA
This sequence comes from Alphaproteobacteria bacterium, assembly GCA_013003285.1. Classification (GTDB taxonomy): domain Bacteria; phylum Pseudomonadota; class Alphaproteobacteria; order UBA6615; family UBA6615; genus JABDJY01. Next base: position 9,217 of record JABDJY010000086.1, read on the forward strand.
ATCGGTGAATCTCTGATGCGCCAGGACGATATATCGGGTGCGGTGCGCGAATTGCTCGCCATGCCGGAGCGCGTTTGATGGCGTGCAAACAAGAGCCGAAATTCAGCCATCTGGACGCCGAGGGTCAGGCGGCCATGGTCGATGTCTCAGACAAGGCGGTATCCGAACGCACGGCAACCGCCTGCTGCACTGTGCTGATGCAGCCCGAGACCATCGCAATGATCGAAGACGGCGCGGTGAAAAAAGGCGATGTGTTGTCGGTCGCCCGGCTGGCCGGAATCATGGGGGCCAAACGCACCGCCGATCTGATCCCGCTATGTCATCCGCTCAACGTGACGTCAATCAAGGTGGAGCTGAGCGTCGACGCGGCGCGCGACGCGGTCGATATTTCCGCCACGGTGAAGGTCGATGGCAAAACCGGGGTCGAGATGGAAGCGTTGACCGCGGCGAGCGTTGCGGCGCTGACCGTGTACGACATGGTGAAGGCGGTCGACCGGGGCACCACCATCACCGACGTGCGGCTGGTCCATAAGGCCGGTGGCAAGTCCGGCGACTTCCGGGCCGATTGAGGCGCAATCCTGACATGATCCCCGTCGCCGAAGCCCGCCAGCGTATTCTCGCCGATCTGCCCGTGATGCCCGCCGAACAGGTGGGACTGAACGAAGCGTTGGGCCGGGTTCTGGCCGAAGATGTCGCATCGCGGCGTACGCAGCCGCCATTGGCGGTCTCCGCGATGGACGGCTACGCCGTGCGCGCCGCAGACGTGGCCCACGTGCCTGCCAGCCTGAATGTTGTCGGCGCCGCGCCGGCCGGTTCGCCATTCGCGGGGGAGGTCAGCGAAGGCACGGCGGTGCGCATCTTTACCGGCGCCCCCCTGCCCGCCGGCGCCGACGCGATCGTTATCCAGGAACACACCGAGCGCGACGGCGACACGGTGGTGGTCAAGGAGGGCGTCGCTGCTGGCCGCTATGTGCGCAAGGCTGGCCTGGATTTTCAAACCGGCGATGTCTTGCTCAACGCCGGACGGGTGTTGAACGCCCGTGATATCGGTCTCGCCGCGGCGATGAACGTGCCCTGGCTGCAGGTGCGCCGTCAGCCCTGTGTCGCCCTGCTGGCGACCGGCGACGAAATCATCTTGCCGGGCGAAGAGGCCGGACCGTCGGACATTGTCAGCTCGAATACCTTTGCGTTGGATGGGTTGGTGCGCGCTTGCGGCGGCGTGCCGATCACCTTGGGCATCGCCGCAGACAATATCGCCTCGATCCGTGCCCATGCCGCGGGCGCCGAGGGCGCCGACATTCTGGTCACCACCGGCGGGGCCTCGGTCGGCGAACATGATCTGGTGCAGGAAGCGCTGGGCGATGTGGGGCTGCAAGTCGATTTCTGGCAGATCGCCATGCGGCCGGGCAAACCGCTGATATTCGGCCAACTGGGCTCGACCCCCATGCTGGGCTTCCCGGGTAATCCAGTGTCGTCGATGGTGTGCGGCGCGCTGTTTCTGAAGCCAGCGCTTGCCGCCATGCTGGGTATGGCGGACGTGGAGCCGGTATTCGAGACCGCGATCCTCGGGGTCGATCTGAAGGAAAACGACCGCCGCGAAGATTACCTGCGCGCGACTCTGAGCCATGACGGTGACGGTAACCGAGTCGCCACGCCTTTCCCGGTGCAGGACAGCTCCATGTTCTCGCGCCTCGCCCAGGCCGACTGCCTGGTGGTGCGCGCTCCCCAAGCACCGGCGGCAAAGGCCGGTGACACTGTGTCTTACATCGCGCTGGGCGGCGGCTTGGTCGGCGCGTGACGGGCCATTTTCGGGCGTGATTGACGCCTAAATCCTGCGCAAATTCAATTTTTCTTGACGATTTCCGAGAACAGGACTAGAACATGTGTAGATGTTTAGGGTTTGTTCTATATGTTGTGGTCACGGTGTTTTAACTGCCTGACCCGGGGGATATTGATACATGTTGACGCGCAAACAGCACCAGCTTCTGGTCTTTATCAACCAACGGCTCGACGAAACAGGGGTGTCGCCTTCGTTTGACGAGATGAAGGAAGCGCTCGGGTTGAAGTCGAAATCGGGCATTCACCGGTTGATTACCGGCCTGGAGGAGCGCGAATTCATCCGCCGCCTGCCCCATCGGGCGCGAGCGCTGGAAGTGTTGCGCCTGCCCGACGATGTTTCGGTACATTCGGGGCAGAAATTCTCGCCGCGCGTGATCGAGGGCGGCGGCTCGGCGCGCAAGCCGGAAACGCCGAACGGCGATAAATCCTCGGTTCAACTTCCCCTACTCGGCCGTATCGCCGCCGGTACAC
>JABDJY010000099.1 GCA_013003285.1 Alphaproteobacteria bacterium
GTTCCCGCTGCTGGCGGCGGCCGGGGCCAAGACCAGCCGCATCGAAATCGGCACCGCCGTGATCGATATGCGCTACGAGAACCCCCTCTATATGGCCGAGGACGCCGGCGCGGCCGACCTCATCGCCGGGGGCCGGCTGCAGCTCGGCATCAGCCGCGGCTCGGGCGAGCAGGTGATCGATGGCTGGCGATATTTCGGCTATCAGCCGGGCGAAAACGAGACCGACGCCGACATGGCCCGGCGCCATACGGAATTCCTGCTCGACGTGCTGCGGGGCGAGGGGTTCGCCCAGCCGAACCCGCACCCGATGTTCCCCAATCCCACCGGCCTGCTTCGCGTCGAGCCCCATTCCGAAGGCCTGCGCGAGCGCCTCTGGTGGGGGGCGGCGACGAACGCGACCGCCGTGTGGGCGGCAAAGCTGGGCATGAACCTGCAGAGCTCCACGCTGAAGACCGACGAGACCGGTGAGGCCTTCCACGTTCAACAGGCCGACCAGATCCGGGCGTACCGGGCGGCCTGGAAGGAAGCCGGCCACACCCGCACGCCGCGCGTGTCCGTCAGCCGCAGCATCTTCGCGCTGGTCGACGACCGCGACCGCGCCTATTTCGGCCGGGAAAGTCAGAGTAAAGACCATATCGGCTTTCTCGACGAGAACACCCGCTCGATCTTCGGGCGCAGCTATGCTGCGACGCCGGATAGGCTTGTCGAAGAACTGGCCAAGGACGAGGCGATCGCCGAGGCCGATACGATCCTGCTGACGGTGCCCAACCAGCTCGGCGTCGATTACAACACGCATGTCATGGAATCGATTCTGACCCATGTCGCGCCGGCGCTAGGCTGGCGATGAGGGGCGAGGTCTCTATATCTGTGCGGCGTCTAGGGCGTTCATAGACATGCCGCGCGGCGCGCCATAGACTCTGCGCTCAATTACGCGCCGAGGACCCAAACCATGGCCAAAAAAGCGAAGGTGCCGCAATACGACCGCGCTTCAGAGGATGTCGGTAACATCGTCAGCCTCGAGCATGTCAACTTGCTGGTGCCCGACCAACAACTTGCGACGGCATTCTATGTCAGCACCCTCGGCCTCACGCGCGACCCCTATATGATGACCGGGGTGGACAACATGTGGGTCAATAACGGCCGCAGCCAACTCCATCTGCCGACCCGTGGCACCCAAGTGCTGCGTGGGCACACGGGTCTCGTCGTCGACCATTACGATTTGTTGGCGCAACGGCTGAAAGCCGCGCAGGACGTCCTCAAGGACACAAAATTTTCTTACAAAATCCGCAACGACCGCATCGATGTCACCTGCCCATGGGGCAATCGTTTCAGGCTTTATCCCGCCGATAGTCGCTTCGCACCGATGGCGTTGGGCATGCCCTATGTCGCCTTCGATGTGCCGCGCGGCAAGGCGGCGGCAATCGGCCGTTTTTACAGTGAGATTCTCGGCGCACCGGCGCAGATCGGCAAATTTGACGATGCGCCGGCCGCCCTGGTTTGTGCCGGTGCCGGCCAGCGGCTCATTTTCCGCGAAACCCGCGCCAAGGTCGCACCGTATGACGGTCACCATATCCAGGTTTATGTCGCCGATTTTTCCGGCCCCCATGGGCAGTTGGACGCGCGCGGGCTGATTACCGAAGAAAGCGACCAGCACCAGTACCGCTTCCAGACGATCATCGATCCGGCGAACGGCGAGCCGGTGTTCGAGATCGAACATGAGGTGCGTAGCCTGCGCCATCCGCTTTACGCCCGCCCCCTGGTCAACCGTAATCCGGCGCAGCGGATCATGACTTATCAACCAGGCCAAGACGCGGTGATGGTCGGCTAGCGGGCGCCACGCTGGCGCCACCTTCATCGCCAATACAATTTGTGCATCGCGCACCGACAAGCCACGACCGGAGGAATGCGACCATGAGCTATATCCATACTCTTGCTGATATACCCGAACACACCCGTCCGGTGGGCAAGCTGAAAGTCCTGTCAGGCGCATCGAATATGGTGTTCTGGGGAAAGCTGGATGCCGGCACCATGGCGCCGCGCCACAGTCACCCAAACGAGCAAATCACCTGGCTGATGAGCGGCCGTTTCGCCACAGCAATTGGCGACGATGCGGAAACAATCGTCGAAGCCGGCCAGATATTGGTCATTCCGGCCGGCGTCGAACACGAGCTCAGGTATCTGACCGATTGCGAAATTGTCGAATTCTTTTCGCCGCCGCGGACCGACATGTTTCCAACCGCAAGCCCCGCCAATCCCTACGCGGCGGGCAGCTGAGGGACTATTCGCGGGATTTACGGTTTGGCGAATTGAACGACCGACGGACCCCCGTCGAGAAAATGCGGCATCACTTCCTCGCCAAACTGTTGCAGCGCCTCGAACGAACCGGACAAATCATGCAGCAGGATGTTGCGAACGCCGACCTCATAGAGGCGACCGATACGCTCGATCATTTCCTCTGAGTTACCGATGACCGCCCCGGCCTCCGATGTCTCGGTCGGATCGCCGCGGTCCTTGTGGCGATCGGCCGGCACGAAGCTCTTGGCCTGAAAGCGCGGATCGATCGCCAGCACCTGCACCTCGGTCAGGAACTTGCCGCGCAGGACATGGGCTTCGGCACGCTGCGCATCATTGTTGGCGACCATCAGCCCGCGGCATACGGCGACGCGCTCCGGGTCGAACGCCGCGCCCATTTTATCGAGCTCGTCGCGGTAGAATTCCAGGCTCTGCCCGATGGCCTCGAAGGAGGGAACCTGCGCGAGCAACAGATTGTAGCCGTTGCGCGCGGCGCCGCGGATCGAGTTCTCGCTGGCGGCGCCAACCCACATGGGCGGATAAGGTTTCTGCACGACCGGCGGCTCGACGATGATGTCGTTGAATTCCCAGCGCTCCGATTTGTAGGTCCATCGCGCCTGCTCGGTAAAGGCGCGCCGCATCAACATGACCGATTCCTCGAATATATCCTGGGCCTCGGCCATATCCAGACCGAACCCATGAAACTCGTTGGCCCGGTATCCGCGGCCGATGCCAAAATCGTAGCGCCCCTTGGTCAGTTGATCGATCGTCGCGATCTGTTCGGCGAGCAGGATGGGGTGATGCCACGGCACCACGACGACGGCACTGCCAAGCCGGATCGTGGAGGTGAGGCCGGCAAGGTAGGAAACGTAGTTGAGAGTTGCGGAAAGCTGTGAAAAACCGGTGAAATGGTGTTCGACCAGCCAGGCGCTGGAAAAACCGAGCCGTTCGGCATACTGAATATATTCGCCATACTCGTGGTAGCCGAGCGCGGCCTCGGTAACGACATCACCGGGTACCGCTTGGGCGCCCCCGAACAGGCCAAATTTCATCGTCTTCGCTCCCGGCTGATCTTGCTGAAGGTGCTTGTCGTAGCAAAACCGGTGCGGCGGATACAGTTATATATGGGATGTTACGGCCGGAACCGGGGGGGGCTGCCGTGATCTGACATGGGCTATTTCAACCGAAGTTGACCCAAAGGTGACATCAGCAGCATGCGCGTTCACCGGTGTAACCTTTCTCGATTACCCCCGATTACGGATTTGTAACCGCTTTAAATCCATAAACGGGGGTTAACCGGTCACCGCAACAATCTAGTTTGTTGCGTGTTTTGATGCGCTACATTGAGCGCGTGTGTTCCAGATGATGCGCCCAGCTCTCCAGCGGTGTGATTTCCCACTTATGCGCCATCCATAGTGGTAAGCTCTGGACGAGTTCGGTGACTTCGTCATTTGAACCGGCATCGACAATAAATACATGCCGCTTCTGTCCGGCCGGCACGCCGCCGGCGACGATTTTCCCGTCGGCGTGCAACCCATTCAACATTTCCAAAGTCGCCGACACCGTCGCAAGCAGACCCGCCTTTTGATCGGGTGGCGGCGGCGGACCGCCGAAGTGATCAGTTGTTACGAGATACAACATTTGAAACCTCCTTTTTGTTTAATTGTTGAGAACATCGCTTCTTCCCGTGACAGGCGTGCCCGGGCCTGCAATCATGCCTTGAAGCGCGCAGGTACGTGATGTCGTGGTAGTTGAATGCCGTGTTGTCTTTCCCGTACACGGCTAACCCAGTTGAACAAGGCTATAGCGACCACGAACAGGCCAATTGCCGACACTACGAATAATCCGGTGGCTAATTTTGCTTCTTCCATCGTCTGTCTCCTGTAAGCTCGGTCTGGGTGCTTTGATTGAAAAACAGTCCAGACAGGCTAGAGGCGCTGCAGATCGTTCGCTTTAGGGATTTATTATTTTACCGTCCGGAAATGCTTATTTATGCTTAGGAGCTGATCAGTTGGGGGAAAATCGCGGAGCTGTGCACTATCAATTCGGCGACTATTCGCTTGATACCGAAAGCCTGGGGTTCACGCGAAAGGGAGACGTTGTGGCGCTCGAGCCACAAGTCTTTCGGCTGCTCCTATGTCTGATTGAGAACCGGGACCGGGTGGTTTCCAAGGACGATCTGATTGAAATGGTCTGGGACCAACGAATCGTCTCGGATGGCGCGTTAAACACGTGCATAAACGCCGCACGCAACGCGGTTGGCGATGACGGCAAAACTCAGGCGGTGATCAAGACATTTCCACGGCGAGGGTTTCGGTTTGTTGCCGATGTGATCGAGGCCGTCCCTTCAAGTCCTTCACCGGCGAAGCCTGAGGCCTTGGCTCCTGTTGGCAAGCCTTCGATCATTATTCTGCCATTTACAAATCTCACCGGCGATCCGGACCAAGATTTCATCGCCGACGGTTTACGCGTCGATATAGCGAACGTGATGGTAAGGGTCTCGGGCGTTTTCATCATCGCGATGACCAGCAGCAATCTCTACCGGGGAAAATCGGCAGAAGAGGCAAGCAACGAAATGGGCGTTCGTTATGCGTTGGAGGGAAACGTCCGGCGCGCAGGCAAACTGCTACGCATTTCGACTACTTTGACCGATACCGAATTGGGCGAGATCGTTTGGGCGGAGCAATTTGATCGCGAGCTGGACGAAGCATTCGAAGTCATCGACGAGGTTATCGGAAAAATTCTCACTGCGATGAATGTCAAGCTGGTGTCTGGAGAATCTGCCCGCGTTTGGCATCAGACGTTAAGAGATCTGCCATCGCTCGAAGCATTTTATCGCGGGGTTCACGAATTCTTCAAAATGGACAAATCCTCCATAAGTGAGGCGCGCCGCCACTTCGAACTGGTGGCGCGATTGCACCCGGAGTCATCGATTGGGCCAACCTGGATCGCATCGACCCACTGGTACGAACACCAGCGCGGGTGGTCGGAATCGAGGGAGGAATCAAAAAGGTTGGCAAAAGAATGGGCGGAAAAAGCGATCGGTCTTCCTGATAAGGACGGTCTGGCGCAAACGATGCTGTGTTACATATACCTGCTTGATCGCGATTTCGACGCGGCTTTGGAAGCGGGAAAGAAAGGTGTCGAAAACCGCCCTAGCTGTGTCCATTCAAACGCGTTTTATGCAAACGCCTTGCATTATTGCGGCGAACAGCAAAAGGCGCGCTACTTTATTGAGTTAGCGATGCGTTATTCGCCCATACATCCGGCCTATTATCACGACATTCTCTCATCGACTTGCCGTGCGACCGGAGATCTGGATCGTGCTGCCGAAGAAGCTCAAACGGCAATTGGCACCAATCCAAATGACGAAACCGCTCGCATTATTTTAGCCAGCCTCGCCGTCAAACGAGGCCAACAAAGCGATGCCGCAAACGTGGCGCAGGAAATCCGAAACCTTGACCCGGAATTCTCAATCGAAAGTTTTGCCGCGGGTCAGCCCTATAGAAGCCAAGAATTTTTAGATCAGTTCGTCGCAGAGCTACGCGAAGCTGGTCTGCCTGAATGAAAATGACCAATTTGGCGCGACCGAAAATGTCGTTTATGGCGAACTCCGGTCGCTGAGAGCATCCTCGATTACGGCGGGTTTTGACCAATCTCGCCGTCAGGATAGCAACGGAGAACATAAGAGCCTGAATAGAAATGCTCTGCTAATGAGCGGAAGTAGAACAATCCAGCGCTCTCCGAACGTTTGAGGCTCCTCTAGCCTCGTCTGTGACAAGCTAACCTAGGCTAAAATCAACTTTGTAAGCTTGGATGGTTGGTTTCGATGTAATTGACTGCAGCCTTTCGCTCTTGTCTCATACGGCTAATCAAATTGAACAAGAATGTCGCGGCCACGAATAGACCAATTAACAACACTACGAATAATCCGGCAGCAAATTTCGCGTCGTCCACCATCTGTCTCCTGTAGGCTCTGTGTGGGCAGTTCGATTGAACTGCGGTCCAATTAAGCTAGACGGACAAAGGAAAGTGCGCTTTAGGGGGGTATTATTTTGTCGTCGGGGAAAGCTTAACTTTGCTTAGGAAACGATAATTTTTCTCAGATTGGGGAGCTGTGCACTATCAATTCGGCGACTATTCGCTTGATACCGAAAATCTGGAAATTAAACGAAGTGGGGATCTTGTAGCGCTCGAACCGCAAGTTTTTCGCCTTATCGTATGCTTAATCGAGAACCGGGATAGGGTCGTTCCCAAGGACGATCTGATTGAGATAGTTTGGGATCAGCGGATCATTTCCGACGGTGCCCTAAACACCTGCCTAAACGCGGCGCGCAAAGCGGTTGGAGATGACGGCAAGACCCAGGCCGTGATCAAGACATTTCCGCGGCGGGGATTTCGGTTTGTGGCCAAACTCGTCGAGGCCCAGTCTGGTTGGTCGCCAACAGATCCTGAAGCTTTGCAGCCATCCGACAAACCCTCCATTGTCGTGTTGCCGTTCAACAATCTGTCCGACGATCCCCAGCAAGAATTTTTCTCCGACGGCATATCGGAGGACTTAATCACCGATCTATCGAAGTTGACCGGCTTGTTCGTTGTCTCGCGGAATACCGCCTTCGCGTACAAGGGACAGACTCCTGACGTTGGCGAATTGGGCAAGACGCTAAACGTCGCACATGTAC
>JABDJY010000129.1 GCA_013003285.1 Alphaproteobacteria bacterium
GTATACGACCGGCACACCTATGCCCATGAGGCTCGAATTATCCAAGAAGCTGTTGCGTCGCGGCTTGTAGGGCTCACCGTCGGCCTACCGAGAGGCAACATTGTCGCGATTAATACCCAGTCGATGAAGTAGAAACGGCGAAGAAATCCTTCGCGTACGCGGTCGTATCGTTGAGGCGAACTGTCCGAATCTCCAGAATCTGCCGAATTCACCTCGATAAGCTCGTCGCATTGTAGGCACCCGAGCCGCAAATTTTTGCGTTCGAGCGACGGTGTGTACTTGAAGAGAATATCGAATCGGTATAGACATGCGTTTATTGCATGGCTGCATTGCAGTTAAGGAATATGCCTGCTCGGCCCCAGGGGCCGTGGTGAAACGTAACAAAGGACAGTAAACGGTGACTGGTATTAACGAAGAACGTTTAATCAACAAGCGCGAGCTACTTCGGCTCGTGCCTCTATCTTACTCGACGGTTTGGCAACTGATGCGCCGGGGCGAATTTCCGCTCAGCATCACCGTTTCCGGACGAGTGTTTTGGAAATGGCGAGAGGTTCGCGAATTTCTGGATAATTTGCCACGGTCGAAATACCTCGGCATCGAAGATCTCGCTAGCCGTGCGGGAGATGACCGATGACCGGCGCCTACGAAATCGCGACTTGGCATGCCAAAGGTACTTGGAACGAGTCGCAACAAGACGGGAAAACGTGCTGCCCGGCCCATGATGACAACAAACCGTCGCTTAGCGTGAAGCAAGAGGGTGACAAAGTGCTGGTGCATTGCCACGCGGGTTGTTCGCAGGAAGACGTAATTAGCGCATTCCGGATGAAGGGTGTTTGGCCCGAAAGGCCAACCAGTTTCCCCGCGCAGGCGAAGCCGAAGCCAAAACCGATTCCCGCCGTGGTCGCCGACGATGAAATCGACCAAGAGCGGTTCCTAACTGCGTACAAAATTTACTACGCCGCGAGGGGGCCAAAGTATTTCCAAGATGGCCGCACAACCGAGAACCCGAAAACTAACGTCAAGGAATATCTTACCAATCGCGGCATCACCGCCAATGTGCTCGACGACATATATGAATTGCCGGCTGGCAAGCTAAAGCAGTTCGGTTTGCGTCGGGCGGGATCAGCCATGGTCGCCCCCATGGTGGCCTCATCCGCATTATGTGGCTCTAGCGATGATTGGTTCACCGGTGTCCATGTGACCCGACTGGCTCGCGATGGTCGTTCGAAGGCAGACAGCGATCCGCGCCGGATGCGGGGTTTGTCGAAAGGCTCGGTTGTGCCGTTCGGTCCGCCCGAAGGAGATATTTTGTTCGTTGCCGAGGGGCTCGAAACCGCAATGTCAGTATATCAAGCAACCGGAAAATCGACTTGGTCGGCATTGTCGGCTGGTAACATGAACGCCATTGCGATCCCATCATGGACCAAGGAAGTGATTGTTTGCGCTGACAACGACAATGCTGGCCTTAAGGCGGCGAAGCCTCTTGCAGAACGTGTTGCCGCTATGGGGAAAACCGCCCGGCTGGCGATCCCCGAGAACGATGGCGACGATTGGAACGTCACACTGCAGAGCCACGGTGATGAATTTTGCCGCGATGCGATCCTAAAAGCCGAGATTATTGAAGCTTTAACGCCGCAGAGCTTTCGGGTTATTACCGCCGGCGAATTTGTAGATTTGACCTTTCCGCCACGCGAGAATCTGTTGCCGCCCTGGCTGCCAAGACAAGGCTTGGCGTTAATCCACGGCTGGCGCGGCGTCGGTAAGACTTGGGTGGTGCTCGGCATCGCGTGCGCGGTTGCGTCGGGAAAAGAATTCCTAGGCTGGACTGCCGGGCGGCCTGCCGAGGTTCTGTACGTTGATGGCGAGCTGCCAGCTAGCGGTCTGCAAGACCGACTACGCCAATTCCAAGCGACCTTCGGCGATGAAATCGGCGATCGCATTTGGATAGACACCCCTGACCGAAGAGACGGCATTGTGCCCGATCTGTCGACGTTGGAAGGGCAGGCTG
>JABDJY010000149.1 GCA_013003285.1 Alphaproteobacteria bacterium
GTCCTCGACGGACGCGTATATGTCGGGCTTGACGAAGATTTGCATCGGCACCCGCATGACCGGTCGTTCTGGATGGTTGGTCAGAATTTTTAAGGTCTCGCTATGACGGCCAAAGGGTGCGCTGTCCAAAACCGTGATAACGATTTCTAACTTGCTGCCTTCAGCCACCACCACTTTAGCATCGAATATCGCCGACGACTGCTCAAGGCTTACGATGGCAAAGGGCGTTGTGCTGTGATTTTGAATGGTCAGGCGCTTACTTTCGCTTTGATCGCCAAAGACGCTGAAATATATCCTGCGGGAAGGTAGAAATTCGATTGGGGGATAGACGGAAGCTTGGATTGTGTAACGCAACAGCTTTGCGCGGTTGTTATCAGTTTCGACCTCGATGCCCCATTCCCAGTTGCCAACAAGGTCTGTCGGCGCGATGACCACCTCAATCGTTTCAGTCTCTCCAGGTGCCACATCGGAAGGCAGCTTGGCTCTAATCCCTTCACCAAATAGGCGGACATTGACAATTTTCAGGGTCGCATCTGTCGGATTTAACAGTGAAAGCTGGTGCTGTGTGACTTGATCGGAGCGGACACGGCCCAGATTAACCGGTGCCATTTGCAGTATCGTCGGCTTATCAGTCGGCTGCGCAACTGCGGTTTCGACGGTAACCGCCAGCAGGCCTGCCACGACAAAGATAAAAAGGTATTTCATTATCGTCAAACTGAAAGGAGCTACCCCGAGGGGCAGCTCCTGACAGCAGCTTTATTTAAAGGTTCGATCGAACCTACTATTCCGCGTAGAAGCGCAGTTGCGCCAAACGCAGGCCTTTGTTGTCATAGTTCCAGAACCAATCTTCCGTATCGCCCGAGAAAAGAGCAATGCGTTCGCGACTGGTGGTGCCGTCACAGATGCCCGTGCCGTCACCATTGTCGATGATCTCGCCATCGCAGAAATTGACACGCAGCGAGGTCAGTTCGTTGGTCACGTCCGTAAATTCGGACTTGCCTTTCGACCGCGTAACAACCGCATTTTCCAACGAGCAGTAGAGATCACCTTCTGCAGTCGCACAGGTAGTCACGGTCGCCGAGCCGCCCGGCTTACCCAGACCGCGGACCCAAACGCTGTAGCTGGCAATGTTATCTTGATCAGCGAGGTCACACTCTGTGAGGACGATATCTGGGTCATCATCGGTGCCGATATTGGTGTTGCACGGCAGCATGAAAACTGCGCCATCTTTACCGTTTACTTCTGTGAAGTCGCTGTCACAGCCGTCATACGCAGCGTCAAAACCATTGCCGTCGCAAACACGAAATTCCGGGCCAGGAGTCAGCCAAATTTTGGAATCGACAATAGCGGTGGAGGCCAGGTTTCCATCGTCATCAACCTGGGTCTTGCTTTTACCGACAACCTTGCTGTGCAGTGCTACGAAGATCGTGTGCCGATTTGAACCCGTCATGTCCGCTTTTTTGGGATTCTCAACACCGATTATATTCAGGTTGTAATGGGGACCATTCGGTCCACCGTTGCCCGCTATTGCCGCTGTCGCGAAAACGCTCGCCGCGAACGCGCCCGCCATAGCGAGTGCTGTTAATCTACCTTTCATTTCTCCATTCCCTTCGTGAGTTACCAAGCTTGGTTTAAATCCATTCAATCAGAGCAACGTTACTTTTTGATGACGGCACAGGGTCATCATCCATGACAATTCTTGTCGTTCGCTTGGCACTTCTTGCCGGTGGGATATGAGAAACCGCTGCTCTGTTTATTCGAACCGTTCCGCCTCCTGGTATCACGGCCCGTTGACTGGATTTGAACAAAGACGGCAACCTAAGTCAAATATTTTTAGTTTTCTGTTAATTAATATTTACAGTTAAGAAAAATCTTATAAGACACTGCTATACAATGACTCACAAATAGGCGGCACGCACTTTAGACAAGTAAATAATTACTTATGTTTTACTGTGCGATAAACTTGAGCTTTGGTAGTGGACACAACTTTACATTGAATGAATTAGGGTATTCTGGAATAAATCTGCTGCGTTTATTCAAAGACATAAATTTCCGGGTTTAGCAATTTCTTGCGCCATAGCTGGGTTCAAGTTGGATACTTCGCGGCAAGGCTAGAAAGCCCAGAAATACAGGCTTTTGGCTCCTGTAAGGTCTGCGCAAACCAACCAAAATTGGCAGCGATTGAAGCTTTGATCAAAGGACAGCTTCGCGTATCGGACATATTTATACCCTTTAGATAAGTACTTTTGCCGGTAAGTGGCAGGCGCGCCCATGTGCGGTGGAAGGCAATAATGTTGCTAGCAGGTCCAAGTAAATGTTCACCTGGGCTGAAGCCACTGCATTTAAATATCCAATACCCCAAATCCCAATCTTTGGATCGCAGCACCGCGTTAGCTGGGCGTTAGCTGGGTACAATTGGGGGCCGCTGTAACCCGCAGAAAACTGCGCTTTTTAGGGCTCAGGCGGGTTTATGAAAGGTAAAACGATCTGGCGCCCTTCGGGGCGCCGGTTTTCGTTTGGTCAACGACACTCCAGAATACCGGGCACTCGCCCTACCCCTCCGCGAGCGTCTTGCGCAGATAATCCAGCAGGCTGATCACCGCATAGCTGCGGATGCGAGAGAGCGCACCGGGCAGGGTCACCGAGCGCGAGATTCGCGTGCCTTGCATAGAAATGGCGATGAAGACCGTGCCGGGCGGATAGTCTTCGGTGTCTTCCGGCAGCAGGGCGGCGATGCCCAAATCCGTGCCGAAGTGGGCGCGGGCGCTCTGGGCGGCGGCTGCGGCGCGTTTCTCGCCGGGGATCTTTAGATTTTCCGGATCGTGCGGCGCGACGATCGAACCGCGAAAAATCTCCTGCTTGGGATCGAGCGCGGTCATCCGGGTCGCCAGAATGCCGCCGGTCAAATGCTCCGCCGCCGCCAGAGTCATATTCCGGTGGCGCAGCTGGTCGAGCACCACGCTCTCCATGGTCTCCTCATCGACGCCGAAGATGACGTCGCCGAGCAAATCGCGGATCAGCGCCTCTTCGGCGGCCAATATTTCCGCCGCCGCGGCGTCGTTCTCGGCCTTGGCGGTAATGCGCACCTTGATGC
>JABDJY010000151.1 GCA_013003285.1 Alphaproteobacteria bacterium
ATCCCATACGGGTGCAAAGTAACCGCCGTGACGCTCATAGCCATAGAGGCCAAGGGCGTAGCCGGAGATACCCGTGACGACGACTACGATTAAAACAAGAAAAACAAGAATTCTCATACGCATGATGTGTTTCAAAGACCGCCACATGATGAACTCGATTACCACGCAAACCAGGCGTGTTAAGATTTGCCTGTAATTTAGACTCGTCTCGGTGAACCGGAATTGCAACTTTCACGCAGATCGGCGCTGTTAAGCGCCTTTGCCCTATCCTTCGCGGTTTATCTCACTCCACTATTTAATGTTCATGCTGGCTGGGTACCCCTCGCGGTTTTCTTCGCGGGTTTCATCGAGCCGTCTATAATTTCCCTCGCGATGGCCTCGGCGGCTGTTCTTCTTCAGATACTGGCGTTCGGTCTGGTTTATTGGTCACTCCGTCGCCCCGGGTGGGTCAAAGGTCTCGTGATGGTTGCGGTGGTACCGGTCTTCATTGCCATCGCAAACTGGAGCTTTCTCTATGGCATTCCCCATGCGGTTTTGGTCGAGGCCGACACGAAACCTGAGCGGGGAGAACTGAATAAGGTTTGCAGCGTTGCCGGTGCCACCATTGCCCAGGTTCATTCCGGGACCGATCTCAGCCTCGTGCGTGCCGGCGAAGTCTGGTTGATACTCGACCCCGGCAGAAAGCGGGCGCGGCTCACGATGCCGGATTGCCAAGTCCATTCGGTTGCCGCGCCCAAAGTCGGCTCGACAATGGATCGCGTGGCTGCTGGCGGTTATCTTCTGTATCGTGGTGACAATGGTAGCCTTGCTTACGCGGCCACCAGCCTTAAGAAACCCGTAACCCTCTCTGCGCCAGCGCAACCATCATACTGGAATCCCGTTCTGTCGGACGATGGCGCGGCGCTCGTCTGGCTGGACCGTAAACCGATGCACAGCGGCCTCCGCCCGCATCGGCTGCGCATCCGGCACCTTCGCGATGGTCGGGAAGAGACAATCGCCCTCAAACATTCGGCACGAGATCAACTTGAGTTGATCGGCGCGGTTAGCCACGGCGGCCCATTTACGGTTGCCCAGTATCGAAACAAGATTTTCAGCTATGACATTCATGGCCAGAAAATCCGAGGACCCATTGAGCCTTCCGAAATCTACAATGCCCGCTGGGGATTCCGCTGGGTGAAAGGCGGCTGGGTCGCATGGGATGGCTATCGTGAGGACGGGCGCCACCGCATCGTCTGGGCACTTCCAACCGGACGAGGAACCATCGTTATTCCGCGGGGGCGTGGCATCGAGGCCTTGAGCCTCGCCGCCGACGGCAGTTTTATCGCCGCGAGTGTTTCCACCAACCTCAACATTGGAAGCACGAACAGTGCTGTCTTCCTTGTCCGAACTGACAACAACGAAGAAGTCTATCGCCGATACCTGCCGATGTACGCGCGGACGCGCCTAGCGTTTATCGGGACCCGGTATTTGGCGATGACTCGGTCCGAAAACGAGCAGTCGTTTGTCGATGTATATCGCATCCCAAATGTGGAGAAATAATCGCACCATCAGAATTTACGTATTACTCGCGAACACCGCCGGCCATAGGCCTTGCCCCATGGCCCATCGCTCCGCACACGGACGCAACCAAAGGCATCACTGGTAGAATTTGTGCCGAGCGGCAATGAGCTTATCCTAGCGTACAATTCGACCATCAAAGGTCCGGCGTGTTGGTCAACGCGATCAACGCGACAGTTGGTTGCTTCTCCATCCAGGCCATACGATCTCGGGCCCTGTCCTTTGATACTGATCCGTTGTTTCTTGCCTCGACCATCAACGACCGTGCAAACGGCTCTGAATGCCTGCGAAGAGCCAGAAATGACCAGGGTAAAGTCTGGATTGGTTGATTTGGGCAATGTCTGGGGCTGGCTTCCCGCTTGATCATTGTCTGGAACAGTTCTTGGAGTTTCTGGCTGCAGCGGCCCAACCGTTTCTTCTCGAACCCAACCATCCTGGCCGGTCGTGCCGTAGATAATTACCTTGATCCATTCTCCGGATCGTCTGAGTTCCTTCAGCTTTCGACCATATTCCAGAACCATGATGACCGGTGCGTTTGAACCCGGATGACTCCGAACTTCGACGTTGCCCTCTCGTGTTTCGAAGGTCTCGCCCGTCGCCGCACCGGCGATCGATATCGGCGCAAGCAGACACAGCAACGCGACGAATGCGCCGCTTCGCCCCAGCACAAATCCTAATCCGAACGGTAACAGCATTAAGCGGCGCATTAACCATATCTTAGAATTTCAGGCGCATCTTTATGGTTAATGAAACCATAACATTTGGAGAAGACGTCATGCATATTGACCGACTTCAATTGTTAGCAGCCATCGGATTTCTCGCTGCCGCGACTTCGTGCGCCCCCAACGTCGCCCAGAAAAAATTCACGGAAATCCATAGCGGACCTTCTCAGACCGAAGTGGATTCTGTCGAGATTGAGCGACCCGTTTCATTTGATGTGCCGGGACCTGCCACCCACGGTGCGGATCAAGGCTCCGCGTTGCCCCCCGAAGGTCGCTTCGGGATGTGGTTCAACGAATGGGGTGGTCTTGCACTTGATGGGCCACTCTTACAATCGGATGGTGATGGTCTGAACAACGACGTCCTTTCGGCAACACCCTTATTGTTATTGCGCATACGGTTCCTGAAATCAGGCAATGTCCCTGATGGACAAATGCAGCCTTATCTCGGCATCGGGCCAGGAATATTCCTTACCGGTCAAAAAGCGAATTTCCGTCGAGACATTGACGGCAAGATAGACACCGGGCATATGGCCGTGGGTGTCGATCTCCGAGCCGGCATGCGGTGGCAGCTAAGCAGCAGGCTGGGCGTCTATGGCGAGTATCGAATGACCCATTACAAGACGGATACCACCGATAACAACAAGACCGCATCCGTCATCAGTGAGCATGGCAAAACAAGCCTGACCACCAATCATATTATGGGCGGTTTGACATTCGCCTTCTAGAACCGAAATTAGGATGTGCTCTTGGTGGCCAGCACCCTAGCCAAGTGGATTAGTAATGCTTAATTGCGTTTCCGTCCCGCACCAATTAAATGGCATCACCCATCAAGATTTGTGGGGCTTGGAAGTGCTTGCGGGGTGCTTGCGCAGTTTTTTCTATATTTAGTTAAGTCGTGGTGCCGCCGAGTGGAATTGAACCACTGGCCTCGCCCTTACCAAGGGCGCGCTCTACCCCTGAGCTACGGCGGCATTGGGGGTGGACCCCGGTAAATCCGGGTGAACCGCCGCCTTATGCCATAGGGGGTTGGGCCGCGCAAGCGGTGGCGTCGTCCGCCCTTGGGCGGTGCGGCTCCGATG
>JABDJY010000052.1 GCA_013003285.1 Alphaproteobacteria bacterium
TTCCAGTACTTCGCGTTCTCGAGGTGTTAAGGAGGCGAAGCGGGCATCAATATTATTTTTATTAACGGTTGAAGCACCCATCACCGTCCCCCCTAACGCGGGTAGATTTTAAATCCATAAGAGCATTCTAATATGTCAGTCCAATCCTTTCGTTGACGCAGATCAAAAAGTTGCAAGCTTCTAAGGGTTTCGGTCTGGCCACCTACGAAAGCTTATCGAGCGGTACTTCAGCATCTTACAAATCTAGTGCGCCTGAATGCTGAAAAATCAGGTCGACAATCGGGCGCGAATAAATTCCAGTTCACCCTGCGGCGGGCCGGGCGATATGATCGGCGCGAGAGGGAGGTCATATGGCAAATGCGGCTCTGCTGGGCTTGAAAGGGTGGATGGCCCGGTCCATCAGCCAAGCGCTGCCGGGGCGCGCCAACGGAGCAGGGGCCGGGACGAAGCAGTTGAAACGGCGGCGTCGCGGCCCCGCGTCGGGCGGTGATGCGCAACAATTGGTGATCCTGCTGCATGGCCGCGGCGCCGACAGCAACGATTTGCTCCACCTGGTGCCGCTATTGGCGAAAACACTGCCGCACGCCGTGTTCGTGCTGCCCGACGCGCCCCAGCGATGCGCGACGTCACCGCAAACCTACGAATGGTTCAGTCTGCCCGACGGCGACCGGCACCCCGACAAGGTCGAGGCCGGCGTGCGGGCGGCGGCGCCGGTTCTGGATGCGTTCATAGACCATGAGCTCGCTATACACGGCCTGCCCGACGACCGTCTGGCACTGTTCGGTTTCAGCCAGGGCTGCATGATGGCATTGCATGTCGGCCTGCGGCGGCCGAATGCCTGCGCGGCGATACTC
Source organism: Alphaproteobacteria bacterium (assembly GCA_013003285.1). Classification (GTDB taxonomy): domain Bacteria; phylum Pseudomonadota; class Alphaproteobacteria; order UBA6615; family UBA6615; genus JABDJY01. The sequence goes on from JABDJY010000052.1 coordinate 855, forward strand.
GGTTACTCGGGCCGCCTGTGTGCCGCCGACAGCCTTGGCGGGGAGATCGCCTCGAGACCGCCGGTGCTGCTGTGCCACGGCACCGACCACTTGTCCGTACCGTTCGAATCGCAGACCCTGGAGGCGACCGCACTCGAGGCCGCGGGTGTCGCGGTCACCACCGTCGAACGCCCCGGTCTCGGGCATCGCCTCGACCGTAAGGGTATCGACGCCGGCGCCGCCCTGCTGGCGCGCGCGCTGGCCGGTTGAACCTGGTGCTGGTCGGCGCCCCCCCTGGTCGGCGGTCGCCTGGCAGAGGTGGGTATTGCGGCCTTTTTGTGCTTGTCGCCGAATTCCAACAAGACAAGGAATTGATTTGCCCTGTAAAGCTGTCTCTGATCTTCTTGGCTCGCGTTTTTAGTGCACTCCGAAATCGTTTTGACGGTTTAGAGAATGAGACAGGACAAACCGAAGCTAACAGATCGAACGGCCTATAAGGTTTCGCGTCGCTTGATTGGATTCTCGCTACTAACTTTATCGGCCTTGACGGTAAGCCCAGCCGCATTTGCGGAAAGCCATAATCCTCCACCTTCGTTTAGTTGCGGTTTTCGTGGTCTCGAACCCGTGTCGCCAGCGCACTTCGAGACGAATAACCTCGAGCAATTAACGTTGGTGCCAAGTCTGTTCGATAACGGTCACCGCGTGGAGAAGATGTTCGACGCGGCGGAGGCGAAACGGCACCAAGTGGACGACACCCCTACTTTGGAAATCACGGTGACTTCACTGAATGACGATCGTGGCAAGGTACGAATACGGACACCATCATCTGGCGGCGGCGGTGGCGGTGGGTATCATCGTAAGACTGTTAATCTATCGATCCCGATATCAATCGAACAATTAAGAGACGGGTACGAGAGATGGTATCAAAGGATATTGGAGCTGGAAAATCCCGATGGTGACAAAAAAAGAACCGAAGAACTAAAGGCACGCCTGCGAACAAAAAAAGTGAAAGAAGGCGCATTTGTCTATGTAGGTGGAAGTGTTTACGAGAATGAGCCCGGCCTATATCGAAAAAATTGTTCGTACCGGTCCAGCAAACAGGGCTTCTGGAATGGAGAAACCGAAGCCGAACCCATCACGCTTAGAATCCACTTTGTAGAAGCGGCTTTCGATCGATTTTTACCAGCGGCTGAACCGACAAAGTAAATCGCACTGAGATTCGAAGTTGAAGGAGCGCAGGTGTTGGTCCGATGCGCTTTGAGTGATGCCTAA
>JABDJY010000476.1 GCA_013003285.1 Alphaproteobacteria bacterium
GGGCTGATCCAGGGGCCATAGCTGCGCCAGAAACTGCGAAACCTGTCTTTCAATCTGCTGGGCCGATTTTCGGGTTGTTGTTTGTCACCGCGCTGGCGGTCAGGAGTCGACAGCGGGCACTTTCATAGGGATGATACTGCAAAACATGCTGCGCCGGGAATCGTCAAGCGAAGCTATCTATATGCTTGGTCGTTCATACTGCCTGTAACAGTGTGGTCACAATGAACGTTGGGAGACGAGATGACACGTATCGAGATACTAAACCGCGATAACATGGACGCGGCACAAGGCGAGGTCTACGACGAGGCTAAAGCCAATGGTGGTCCCGTCGGGGGCCCCTATTACGCCTATATCCGTATTCCCGAACTAATGCGTCAGTCGCAGAATCTACGCGCCTGCCTGCATGGCGGCCCGTTAAGTGGCCGCGAACGCCAAATCATCAACTTGCTCGTCGCCCGGCACTGGAGTGCGCGATATCCCTGGTTCGCCCAGGCCAGAGGCTCGCTTGCCGTCGGGTTGGATCGTGAAATCATCGACGCCATCAACGTCAATAAGGTCCCGCAGTTGGATGATCCGCGCGAGCAGGCGGTTTATTCGGTAGCGCAGGAGTTGCTCACCCGGCAAAAATTGAGCGACGCGAGCTATGCGGCCGCCGAGGCAAGCTTGGGTTTAACGGACTTGATTGCCGCGGTCGCCAATGTCGGCCAGTTCGGCATGACCTGCTGTACCGCGAATGCGTTCGAGATCGACCCGCCGGACGACGACCCGATCCCGTTGGCAAATCTCTGAGCTACTCAGTCGCCTAACGCCGGATAGTCAGTATAGCCCTTGGGCCCCGACCCGAACGAACAAGCGCGAAAAAAATCTGCGACGGCCCTTGCCGCCGTGTTGATCGGAAGAAGATGGGCCGGATTGCGCACAAGGCAAGTACCCGGCTGGAATGAATGTTAAAGCAGACTTTCCAGCTTTGGGAGCGGTCGGGAATACTCTCGTACCTGTGCGGCGAGCGTGCCGATACCCGCCAGCGAAGCTGAGATTTGGCGTTCGCCGGAATTAACCACGATGGCGCTGAGCCCGATTTCGAAGACGAGCAGCAGTGCGCTTATGGAATATATGACTTTTCGGCTCATATTTTGCCCAAACGAGGTCTTCGCGCGCCAGTTCATTGTTACGTAAAGCCGTATCAATGGTAAACTCCGAACATGATCCGGTTGCCGACCCTTACGCTGTTAACTCTACTGCTTGTCGCCGTTGCGCCGGCAGGCGCACAGGATATCGACAAGGGCAAGGAGGCGGTGTGGCGGGGCGACTACGCCACGGCCTTGGCAGAATTGCGCCCCCTGGCTGAGCAAGGCAATGTGGAGGCTCAATATAGTCTCGCCAATTTGTACCGCGACGGGCGCGGCATCCCACGCGACGACGAAAAAGCGGCGGCCCTCTATCAGCGCGCCGCCGAGGGCGGGTCCTGGTGGGCCGCCTTGGATTTGGGGTTGCTCTATTGGGGGCAGGTCCGCGGTGCCGCCGAAACCGATCAGGCGCCTGAAGACGGGTTGGTCCGGGTCCATATGTGGCTCGGCATCGCGGCGGCAATCGAAGAAGTTGGCTGCGTGGAAATCGGTGCTCCCTTGCGTAACGCCGTCGCCCAATCGATGACGCCGGAACAAATTGCCCGGGCCGAGGAACGCAGCCGCGTTTGGATTGCCGAGCATGTCGAAAGAGATCTCAACGTGGCGTCGGCAAAACCAGCCTGTTGAGTTAAGCTGGCGCGTGGGTCCGGTGCGTTAAAAACAACAATAAAACAGGGTGGCAACCGAATGGCCGAATTCAAGCAAATCAACGTCGGGGTAATCGGCACGGGTTGGGTCGGCGGTATTCGGGCCAACGCCTGCGCCCACAACGGCATCGTCGATCAGTTGCACGTCGCGGAGATCGACCCCAAACGGCAGGCCGAAATCAAGGCGGAAACCAACCCGGCCTCGATCACCGACGATTGGCAAACTCTCATCGCCGATGATTCGATCGACGTGATTGTGATTTCCATGACGCCGGAGACCAAGCGCTATCCCATGGTGATGGCAGCGCTTGAGGCGGGTAAGCATGTGTTCGTCGAGAAACCCATCGCGCCAACCATTGAAGAGGCTGAGCTGGCCTATGATTTGGCCGAGAAAAATAATCTAAAAATATCCATCGGGTATTCGCGCCGCTTCGATCCACGTTATGTCTATGTGCAGAAGGCGCTCAAAGAGGGGCTGATCGGCGATCCGGTAACCTGTCTGGTCTCGCGTCAGTCGACCCGCGAACTTGGCGCCAAAATCACCGGCCGGTCGAAATTATCGCCCGCAACGATTGGCGGCGTGCATGATCTTGATTTCGTTCTGTGGTGCCTGCAGCCGCGCAAGCCGATACGGGTTTATTCGCAAACCGCCGGCAAACTATTCAGCCAGACCAGCGACACGCCGGACCATCAATGGGTGATGGTGACCATGGATGACGGCACGACGGTTACTGTCGGTGTCGGGTGGATCCTCCCCATCGGCTATCCCAACTATGTGCAGGCCTGGATCGAGGTAATTGGCACCGATGGCGCGCTGACCATCGACGACACCCATAAGGAAGTGCAGTTCAACACCACCGAGCACGGCATTCGCTATCCCCTGTCATCGATGCCCGGTGAGCCGGTCGACCATGTTTTCGCAGGATCGATGTATGACGAGACCGGTCACTTCTTGGAAGCAGTCGCCTTCGACCGGCCGGCCATGGTGACGCGCGAGGAAGCGATCATGGTTATGGACCTTGCCGCCGCCGCCGACCTATCGGTCGAGCGCGGCGAGCCAGTAACGCTGCCCCGCAACGACCCGAGCACGGTGTAAAGAATTCTGAGGATATCTGATTATGAGTCAGTCTGCTGAATCGCCCGAAGCGATCCCAACCATTGAAGCGCCGATCGGTTATCTGGTCGATACCGGCGAAATGCCGGTGTTCTATCAGTCGAACGTGCCGGGCGAGCGCACTAATTTTGAGGGCGAGCGCGAAAAGCGCCCGATGGCGATACGCGATGGCCGTGCGTTGCCCAATACTTTCAGCCTGGACGTCGAAGGCTTCGCCTTCGTCGATCACCCGACCAAGGTGCAGGATTTCTACGACGATGCGGAGGTGGCGGCGGTCTACAACGCAGAGGTTGAGGCGCTGATTGGCGCGCATATGGGGGCATCGCGCGTGTTCGTATTCGATCATACGCGGCGCTCAACATCGCAGGCCTTGCGCGAAAAACACAATGCGCGCGACCCCGCCGGCGCCGCCCACACCGATTACACCGACTGGTCGGCGGCCGAACGGATCAGGGATCTGTTGCCTGATGAGGCCGAGGCGCTGCTCGCCAAGCGGTTTGCCATCGTCAATGTTTGGCGCTCGGTCGCCGGCGTGATCGAGCAATGGCCGCTCGGCCTATGCGATGCGCGCAGTGTCGATGACAGCCGCCTGCATACGGTCGAGCGCCGCGCCTATAACCGCATCGGCCAGACCCGTCACGCGTCCTACGATGCCGGCAATATCTGGTATTATTTTCCGCGCATGACCCGCGATGAGGCGGTGCTGATCAAGAACTACGACACGGAGACGGATGGCCGTGCCCGTTATTCACTGCACTCGTCTTTCGAAGATCCGACCAGCCCGCCTGATGCCGCGCCGCGCGAAAGCCTGGAGACCCGCGCGCTGGTGTTTTTCGACTAGCGGCTCAGCCGCTACCGCACACCCGCCAGTTCCAGCATCGCGCCCAGCAATACCTGGCCGCCGGCGGTGATCCATTCCGGCTTGGCGTCTTCGACCTCATTATGGCTGATACCATCGATGCAGGGGATGAAGATCATCGATGTCGGGGCAACGGCGGCGATGTTACAGGCATCGTGGCCAGCACCGGACACCATATCCCG
>JABDJY010000182.1 GCA_013003285.1 Alphaproteobacteria bacterium
ACGCCAAATCGTGGCCGGGCGGCGCAGGCGGCAAGCTAAATCGACAGGTTATCGCAAAGCGATAAAACGAAACGGCGGCCCTCGGGCCGCCGTTTTCGTTTCTGGGTCGATTCAAAACAGGAGAATATCGGACCGATCTGCCGGGCATTCGCAGACGCTCATTTGGTTAACAACCGGTAAGGGTAACTTAACAAATTGAATCTAAATATTACCGGCTAACCCCGCTCCGCTGGTCATTTCCGTCGGAGTTCGAGCAACGCTTGAGAGCTGACCGTGCTGGTCGATTGAGTGCCATTATGACGACAATCTTGTTGGTCGACGATAACGACCCAAACAATGCTTTGCAGCGCTCTTTTCTTAACCCAGGTGCGGCGCCGATTTTCGTCTTGGTCGGGTGAGACCCCAAATGTCGCCAAATAGCGCACGCATCCTCGTCGTCGATGATATCGAGGAAAATAGGGAAATTTTGCAAAGGCGTTTGGTCCGCCGCGGCTACGAAGTTGTCGTCGCCGATAGCGGCCTGACGGCACTGGCCGCGTTGGCCAGAAGCAGTTTCGACCTTGTTCTTCTGGATATCATGATGCCCGACATGGACGGGCTCGAAACGTTGGAGCGATTGCGGTTAATCGCCGACCGCGGGATGCTGCCGGTGATCATGGTCTCGGCCAAATATGAAAGCGGCGATATCGTGCAGGCGCTCGAAATGGGCGCCAGCGACTATATCTCCAAGCCGATCGACTTTCCCGTAGCGCTGGCCCGTATTGAAACCCATCTCGCCTTGAAACGCGCCGACGATGCGTTGCGTAATAGTGAAGTGCGCTCGCTCTTTCTGGCGAAGATGAGCCATGAACTGCGGACACCGCTGAACGCCATAATCGGATTTTCCGATATGATCGCCGGCGAGATGCTCGGGCCTATCGAAAATGACGGGTACCCGAAATATGCCGGCCTCATTAAGGAGTCTGGCGAACATTTGCTCGTAATGGTCAGCGACATTCTCGACCACACGCAAATCGAATCGTCAGGCGGTATCGAGTTGAATGAGACCACCCTCGATGCCGCCGCTCTAGTTAAGTCTTGTGTGATGATCGTCCGAGAACGGAATGATGCCGCGAATGTCCAAATCGTCGTTGATATGGTTGAGAATTCGCTGCCATTGATTCAGGCCGATGAAGCTCGGATAAGGCAGATCGTCCTTAATCTGCTCACGAATGCCGTCAAATATACATCGGAAGAGGGAACCGTTTCCGTCCGACTGTCATATGATGAGGATACCGGTTTCGAATTACAAATTGCCGACACGGGCATCGGCATTGCCGATATTCCCAGCGCGCTGGCCAGTTTTGAGCAAGGCGTGGTTGCAAAAGACCGCGCCTATGAAGGTATCGGCCTCGGTCTACCCTTCTCCAAATCTCTGGTCGAGCGACATGGCGGTACTCTCCAACTGCAAAGCGAAGTTGGTGTCGGCACCACGGTAACGGTGTGTTTGCCGTCCGAGCGAGCTGTCGCGGCTGCGGAGAGCGGTGCGCGTTTGGCCACCGCTCAGAATTAGTTTACGGCTCACTCCGCCGGCCGGGCCCGCCATCCGACCCAACTGGCGACTGCGGCGGCGGCCTGCATGATGAAAATCACCCAAGCCAGCGGTAAATGCGTGACACTGGGCAAGAGGCCGACAGTGACCGTGGTCAGCGCGGCGATACCATATTGCGACAACCCGTTGAGCGC
>JABDJY010000222.1 GCA_013003285.1 Alphaproteobacteria bacterium
GCACATTATCCTGAAATGACCCCTCTCTCCCCATCGCCTTGAGCGCCTTCATCACGTGAATGCCGTCGATCAATCGGCCGTTCAAATTTCGCATTGATGCGATTTGGGCTGCTGCGATACGCTTTAAAATGCGAATGAAGAAATGCAGCCCGAATGTCGTGACACTACCCAGACAAAGAGCCGCCAGGGTGAATTGCCAACTGATGAGAAAAGAGGCGCCGGTCAGGAAAAAGATCTGTAGGAGGCGCGAGACGCCTTGAGAGATCGCCAGGCTTGCTTTTGATGTCTTACCGGCGTCGTTGACCAGCGCCTGAATGTAATCGCCGGTTTTCTCGCGGGTGAACAAAGCCCACTTTGCTTTTACCATCGCCAACAGCAAATCGGCGCGAACCTGTTGAGTGATTTTTGCGGCGAAGTTACCGATGATAATTCCGGCTAAAGCCCGTAGAGAAAATTTGACAAGTATGACCGCCACGATGATTCCAAGAACCCACGGTATGGTCTTCGGTATTGCCAGATAATCAAGAATGTCGAAGATGATCTGGGTGAGCCAATTTAGCTCACCGGCAGTGTTACCGATAATAAGTGCAAGAGCCGGGAGTAGAAGCAGAACACCGACGCTGTCTAGAACACCTGAAACGAGAAACAGGACAGCTGAGGCAACTGCCTGTAGTGGATACTCTCGGCAGAACCATGCAACCATGGGCCCGAGGCCTCTCTGCGCCGTATGGCGCAGAACCGGTTCCGATTCAGAGTTTCGTGTCGGAGTTGCTAGGGACGTCCGGTTATCTGTGGTTTGAGAGGTGTTCATTCAATAATAGCCGGGAAATTTTCGAAGTTCAGTTCATGTTCCGTCAAACCGAAATCTAGTATGTCTTCGCGCCCACAAGGGCCTTCGACCTGATATCTTTGCCGGCCTTCCTGTGTGAACCCGATTTTTTGGAGAACCCGTATGCTGCCCAGGTTGCCGCTGTAGCAACTTGCGCGGATTTTTTTCAGTCCAACTTGGCGCATGCTGAACGTGCATAAGGCTCCAACGGCATTTGTTCCTATTCCGCGCCCCCAACTCTCCTGATCCCCGACAAAATAACCCACGACCCCGGAACGATGCTGTTCTTTAATGTCCGATAACTTAACGCTTCCAAGAAAGCGGCCATTATCACCGTCGTGAATTGCGAAAAATGCGACGGTTGGGTTCTCGATCTGCCGCTCGATGAATGCCCTTAGTGTTGAGAGCGATTGCGGCCGAAATCGCGTTTCGAGGTATCTGTTAGTTTTCGGATCGTTTAGCCAGCCGACATAATCTTCTGTTGCGTGCTCCATCGTCAATGGACGCAGCAAGATTGGCCCGCACTTGATGTTTGGTAGTCCGATGTTAGTGGTACAATTTATCATTTGTGTTGCACGATCATGAATACTCGAATGGGGGGATTGGGCGATTTAATCGTAAGAACGATCTCGCGCCGCCCCACTTCGTCAGATCCGCTGGTTCTCTCCCGATTTGAATCGTGGACGCTGCGCCACCCTAGATGATGGCGACGAGAACCATTTTCCGGCCTGCACCGTCGTTGCTGCCTCATTCGATGTCTTCGAGTCGCAACGGTTTCCCGCGCGCGAGCTTGCGCTTGGCGTTCTTGCCGAGAACAGACCTGTAGTGCTGTGGCGCCAGGCCGAGACCCGGGCGGATCCTTCGTATGTTCTTCTCGGTCAGCGTTTCGCCTGCCGCGATGTCCGCCACAACATAGATCGAGCGCCGGTACTGCGCCAGCGCTCGCTCACTTGCCTTCATATCGTAGCCGGCCGTTCCCAACGCGGTATAGACGTCCGCGGTGTTCTGCACGAGTTCGGCGAGCTCGGCGGGCTCAAGTGAGAAGGCGGCGTCGGGCCCACCGTCTTCGCGCCGGAGCGTGAAGTGTTTCTCGATGACGCAGGCGCCAAGCGCGACAGCGCCGACCGCGACAGCGGTGCCAAGTGTATGATCGGACAATCCGACCGGCAGGTTCAGACGGTCGGCAAGGTCGGGGATTGTCCGTATGTTGGAATCCGCCACCGTCGTCGGGTATCCGCTGACGCAGTGGAGAACGACGATCGCTTCCGCGCCGGAAACCTGAAGGGCTGAAGCTGCCTGCTCGATCTCCGCGAATGTGGCCATGCCGGTGGACAGGATGACGGGGCGTCCGGTGGCGCCGATCTTTTCCAATAGCGGTGTGTCTATCACCTCGAAGGAGGCCAACTTGTAGGCCGGCGGGTCGAACTTCTCGAGAAAGTCTACCGCGCTTTCATCGAAGGGCGTGCTGAAGACATCGATCCCGATCTGCCGCCCGAGCGCAAACAGTTCTTCATGCCATGACCAGGGCGTGTGCGCTTCCTGATACAGTTCGTAGAGCGATCTTCCGTCCCACACGCCGCCCTCAATGCGAAAGCCCTCACCATCATGGTCGATGGTCATGGTGTCGGCGGTATAGGTCTGCAGCTTGACGGCGTGCGCGCCCGATTTCTTTGCGACACGGATCAGCTCAAGGGCGCGATTTATGTCGCCGTTGTGGTTGCCGGACATTTCGGCGATGACATACGGTGCACAGCCCGCACCGATTGTCCGCTCCCCGATGTTGAAGGTCTTGTTCAATTCATGAACTCCGTTGCTGGCGTGCGAACAAATGCGTCGCCGGCATCGATAAATCCGGTACTTTCGAAAGCCTGAATCGAAGCTGTGTTCTCGGGCCTAATTTCGGCGAACAGCGGCTCGTCGCAATAGATGCGGCCGACCTGGCGCAGCATTGCCCTTCCGGTTCCATTGCCCTGTGTCTCGGGCGCGACCAGCAACGACACCCACCAGCCTTTCTTTTCATGCTGTTTCAGATGCAACAGTCCAAGCGGCTTTTGCGCGCTATTGTAGGCGATATAGGTTTCTAGCGGGGCGTTGGCGAGACGGTTCTCGACCCATGCGTCGTGATCGACTTGGGCGATCTTGCCGGGGTTGTTGGAAAACCGCCGCATCCCCTCGCTGTTCTGCCATTGAAAAACGATGTCGCTATCGCTTTCGCGCATCGGCCGCAGCCGGACGGCGCCGCCGTTGCGGTCGGTCTCGGGCAGAAGGGTCGCCGCAACCCGCCGCGCACCCCGACCGTCAACGAGTTGTCGCGCGCGCGCGCTCATGGTCGCCGCCGCTGCGGGCGCGGTAAGCAGGTCGAGGGCCACCGCGCCGGCATCTTCAGGCTGAACCGCCTGCCAGTCGCCAAGATAGCGCGCGACACCCATCGCCTCGGCCAGCTCCCCGACTTCTATTTGGTTGTCGGCGAATGAAACCAGTACTTGCGGAAGCCCGGCGCAAGCGCGTTCCAGTGTCATGCTGCCCGGCGCACCAATGGCGATCGATGCCTCTGTCATAAGCGCGGCCACGTCGTTGGGGGCGATGTGGAGTGCCACGGCTCGCGATTCCTTAGAAAACGCCTCGATCCGGTCCAGGTGCTTCGTGTCGTCGCCCACGACGATAACGATCTCATATCCGGCCCACACTAGCTGGGTCATCGCCGGCATGAGCCAGTCGGTCAAACCCAGCGGGTCGGCGCCGCCGAAGCACACAAAGACGCGACCAGCCTGCGACCGAGCCGCCACATCGTGATTCTTCCTGGATCGTATGCCGGCGAATTCGGGACGCAGCAGGGCGAAGGCGCTGCCGGTGAGAAGCAAGGCTTCCGCCGGCAATGCCTTTGTCCAGTCGGCCACGCGTCTGCCGATATTCTGATCGATCAGAATATCGCAGGCATGAGATCGGCCGGCAAAATCATCGATGATGGCGACCGTGCCGACATGTGGTGCAAGCATCGATTCGACGTCTTGCGACAGATCGTAGCGATCCAGGACGAGGCAAGACAGTCGCTCGCAGCGCACAGGGTTAAGAATCGATTCCGTTGAGCCGTCGACTTCGATGAACCTGCAGCTGTCCGGCATAAATGGTCGGGCGAAGGCGATCGTTGCCGGATCGGCGATCAACATAATGCCGCTATTGGCTTCCGCCAGCGCATGCGCCAGGGCGGCACAGCGCCGCGCATGCCCCGTACCGATATCGGCTGCCGCTCGGAAATGAAATGCGATCATTGAAAGTGGTGGGACCATACTGCCGGGCGATGCCAAAATTTAGCGAACACTGAAGACCGGTTGAATGAGCTCGCAATTCAGGCGCGTTGCAAGGCCGGGTCGCTGAACTTCGTCGCGCAGCGTCGATACGGCTTTTGCAAACGCGTCGATGACATGTTGCAATTCTCCATCGGTATGTGCGTAGCAAATATTCAAACTGCTGCCGAATAGCACGCCGGATTCGACCATATTTTTCACCATGAAGGTCTTCACTTCCTCCGGGCTGGAACATCCGACGGCGCCGTAGACCGGGACCAACCATGGCTCCTTACCCGCCAGCGTAATTCCTTCCGCCATGCCATTTTCATCGATGATGTTGCCGATTTCCCGCTTTAGAAAAGCCCCCTTGCGCCACAGCGCCTCGATCACGGGCTCCCGCCGGAATGTGTCGATCACCGCCTTGGCGGCAGCCAGCGACAGGGCCTCACCGCCGAACGTGCCGGAGAAGAAGATTTCGTTGAATTCTTGCATTAGGTCGCTGCGGCCGGCGATGGCGGACAGCGGCATACCGTTCGCCATGCCTTTCCCGAGCACGCATAAGTCCGGCGTGACGCCGAAATATTCCTGGGCGCCGCCAAGCGAAAACCGGAAGCCGGTAATGGTTTCGTCGAAGACCAGTATGGTCCCCGTCTTCGTCGCAAAGTCCCGCAGTCCCTCGAGGTATCCCGGTGCGGGTTCGACGGCCGACATGGGTTCGAGGATAATGCAGGCTAGGTCGCCATCAAACGCAACATAGGCCTGCTCAATCGCCGCCAGATCGTTGTAGGGAACTTTCTGCGTTAGTGCACGGACGGCTGGGGGCACGCCTTTACTTCGTACGGTCGCCCCAACATACCAATCCTGCCAACCGTGATAGCCCAGCGCGAGCACGTGGTTGCGCCCTGTCGCGGCGCGTGAAATGCGTACGGCAGCGCTTGTGCCATCGGTGCCGTTTTTGCCGAAGCGGACCATTTCGGCGCAGGGAATGATCTCGACAATGCGTTCCGCGACCTCAGCCTCGAGCGTCGTCGCAAGGCTAAAGGAAGTGCCGCGAGTCAATTGCTCGCTGATGGCCGCATTGACGCCCGGATCGCAATAGCCCAGGACATTGGCCAGTAATCCCATCACCATGTCGACATATTCGTTGCCGTCCACATCCCACACGCGGCCGCCTTGGCCATGGGAAAGGAAGTCCGGCGTGACACCGGCCGGGTATTGGATACGGCTTTTTGAGAATGTCTGACAGGCGGTGGGTATCAGCGCCGCGGCGTGGTTGAAGTGTCGAATGCTCTCCGCAAAGCGTGGGTCGGTTCTGGCTCCCATTGATCTACCTATCTGTCCATAGTCGTTTGCGCGATGATGGAAATCAGCAAACGAACCTCCTGGGTCGCCGTCGCGACGTCGAGAAGGCGGCCCCGGTCGCCCGTTCGGGTGAATGCGAGGAACGCATCGAGATATTTCCCATAGATAACATTAATATCGTAGGAATCGTCGTGGAACAGTTGTTCGGGCTCTCGCGCGTCGCCGCTGTAGAAGGAGACGTCCACGATTTCCGGTGCTTTAGCGCGGCTCTGCCAGACCAGTGTACCCTCGTCGCCGACAATGCGGCAGCTTCGGAACTTGTGCCGTTGCAGATAGTCGAGCTCGTATACAGCGCGCGGTCCGTTCGGATGGTCCAGTAGGACGACGGCATGATCTTCCACGTCAATTTCGAGTGACGAAACCCGGGACAGGTGGCTGCCAGCGACCGCCGGCTTGCCAAAAAGCCACCACATGTAGTCGAACTCGTGGATGCAATCCACCAGCACACCCCCGCCTTGATCGCGGTGCGCCGCATAGACCGAGCGGTAGTCGACTCCCGGGCGCATGTCGGGCAGGTAGCTGCCGAACTGTACATGCGCGCTTCGCGGGCGACCGATGCGGGCGAGGTTATCTCGCAGCGTTTCTGGGCCCGCGTGATACCGCATGTTCGCCATGACCACGATCCGGCCGGCCTTCTCGGCGCTGAGCTGTTCAAAAAAGGCAAGCGTTTCTTCGTTATGCGCGATCGGTTTTTCGATCAGGGTCGGCCGTGCCAGCGATTCCACAGCCTTGTAGCAATCGGCATGCAGGTGCGTCGGTGTCGCGATGATGATCGCATCGGGGCCCCAAGCCGCGCCCGCCGCGATATTGTCGAACACCGGTTCGATCCCTGCGGCGGCCGCTCTATCGCGAAGCGCGGGTTGCGTCTCGACGACGCCAACATCGACGGCGCCCGCAAGTATGGTTGCGTGGCGCCGGCCGATCGATCCGTAACCGACGATGAGTAGATTCACGCGGGCTGGTGTCCACTGCGACCGTCATCCAGGCCGGCATAGAATTCGAGAAGAGCGAGGTCTTCCATGTCGTCGAGATCGACCGAACGGTGCCGTGGCATCTCGTAAGCCCGCAAACTCTTCACATAGAACGTTTTTTCTTCCAGGAAGCTGCCAACGTGCAAGGCGTAGGTGCTGCCGTTGTCGACCCGCAACTGCGGCATTTCTTCCTCGCGCTTTGCCACCAGGTCCGGCCACATGGCGCCAGCGGTGCCATCGGCATCGACCTTCAGGGCCTGATGCGCGGGGTGCGAGTATTTCGTGACGGCGAGAGCCCCGCCGGACGGCTCGCGTTCGGCAAGATCGACGACCGACACGATGTCGGCGGCGGTGCGCAGCGGCGCGGTCGCCATCAACAGGACCATGAGATCGTAGTCGCGGCTCATCGCCGTTTCCGCGTCCAGCACCGCGGTGCAAACCTCGACCAGGCGGGCCGCGTCCTTGTCGAGCTCCACGTCTCGGGTATGGACCTCGGCGCCGTTGGCGCGCGCTGTTGCCATGATCTCCGGATCCGAGGTCGAGACAACGATGCGCGAAAACAACTCACTGTCCTGTGCCGCGGCGATTGTGTGAACGAACATCGGCGCGCCGTTGAAAAGACGGATATTCTTTTCCGGCAGCCGGCGCGAGCGGCGTTTCACAGGAATGATGGCAATGCGTTGCATCGTGTTCAGTCGAAGGCGAAATCGCCAAGCTCCAACACCGCGCCTTTGGCAATCGCCCGCGTCGTCTTGCGGTCGCAGAGTTGTTCGTCAAACAGGTCGGGCCCGATACCAAATCCCGGTCGGCGGAATTCGACATCGTCCAGGGTGACGGGCTGGCCCGCAGCAATGTCATGT
>JABDJY010000233.1 GCA_013003285.1 Alphaproteobacteria bacterium
ATCCTCCCCTGACGCCTAAGAACCGATGCCGAGGGCGACCAAGACCATAATGACGGTCATGACCACACCCAAGACGACGGTGGTTGGTAGTGATTCCAGTGGGTTTTTCATAGATGGGCCCCCTCCCGTTTCGAAAACCGAATCAAACTATAGCAAATATACCGCTACGAACCTACGAGTCCATTTCGGCACGCAGTCGATGTATAGACTGTGCCGGTGAGTATGGGGACTAAATTGAACAATGAGTAGCGGTAAGCCAGCGCTTTCCTATTGCGCGCAAGAGGTACGCGAGCACGATCACGATCGCTATTTGACGGCGCTCTTTGTGCCGGCGGCGCGCCGCGAAGCGGTCTTCGCGCTTTACGCCTTTAACGCGGAAGTGGCGCGCACTCGCGAGGCGGTCAGCGAGCCGATCCTCGGCCAGATCCGTCTGCAATGGTGGCGCGAGGCTCTGGAAGGGATCTACCAGGGTGAGGTCCGCGAACATCCGGTGGTCGAGGGTTTGAACGCGGCGGTGCAGAATTATGATCTCGAACGGACGCCCTTCGAAACCTTGCTCGACGCGCGGGCGGCTGATTTAGACGATACGCCACCGGCGAACCTAGCGTCGCTGGAGGCCTATGCCGAAGCCACCTCGGGTACTTTGTCGGTAGTGGCGATGACGGTTCTGGGATACCCCGACGGAGCGCCGGCGCGTGCGGCCCAATTGGTGGGAACGGCCTGGGCACTGATCGGCCTAATGCGCGCTGTCGGATTTCACGCCCAGTCTCAGCGGCTTTATCTGCCCGACGATTTACTACAAGACCATAGCGTCGATCGGCGCGGCGTGTTCAACCTCAAACCGTCACCGGCGCTAAACCAGGTGGTGCGCGATGTCACGGATCGGGCGGGAGAACTTCTCCTGGAAGCACGCGCGCTCAAGGGCGAGATACCCCGTGCGGCGCGGTGTGGTCTGCTGCTGGCAACGCTCGCCGATCGCCATTTGCGTGATATTGCGCGTGCTGATTACGACCCGTTCGCGCTCCCCGCGGCCGCGCCGGCACAACCGCTGCGCCTGACCTTGCGGTCGCTGCGAGGCGCGTACTAGCCGAGGCTATCGCGGACGGTCTCGAAGGGCTTGCCCGCGAACACATCATACGATGGGTCAGCGGGGCCTTTGAGTTCGACCGTGTTGCCTTCCGGGTCCTTGATATAGATTGCCGGGCCTTCGCCCTCGGCGCCGCCGCGAATGCGGGTTTCGCCCAATTCGACCCCATGGGCGCTTAAGTATTCGCGGATGGCGTCGTCGTCATAGGGAGTGACCTGAATTGCGAAGTGATCCACATTGCGTCCTTCTATGCCCGGCGCAGCCCCGCCGGCGCTGCCTATCTTGCCGCTCAAGGGCACCAGATCGATCAACGCCGATCCGGCGCGCACCTGATAGAGGCCGAGATCGGTGTCGTGGTCAACGAACGTGCAGCCCAGCACGTCGCAATAAAATTTGCGCATCCTTTCCAGATCCTGGATGCGCAGGACAACGTGATCCAGACCTAGCATTTCAAAAGGGGCTTTGTCGCTCATGGTTCGGTCCTCCTTATGGGTTAGCCTAGCACAGCCTATGCCGCCGCCAAGCGTTGGGCGTTCTGCCAGGCCTCCAGGTCGGCCAGCGCGCGCACACCGACCGCCTTGCGGCGTTCGCGCTTGCGCTTCTTGCGGGGAATGTCGGCCAAGGCGCCTTCGGCGAGCGGCGGCATCAGGCCGAAATTGATGTTCATGGGCTGGAACGTGTCGGCTTGCGCGCCGCCGGTGATGTGATCGAGCAGCGCACCGTGGGCGGTTGTCTCCGGCGGCCGCGTCACGTCCGCGCCTAATCGTTCCGCCGCGGCGAAGCGCCCGGCGAGCAAACCGGTCGCCGCGCTTTCCACGTAACCCTCGACCCCGGTGACCTGGCCGGCAAAGCGCAGGCGCGGCATTGCCTTCAACCGCAACGTCTCATCGAGCAGACGCGGACTATTCAAAAACGTGTTGCGGTGGATGCCGCCGAGACGCGCGAACTCGGCGTTGCCGAGGCCGGGGATAGCGCGAAAAATGTCCTGCTGAGCGCCGTATTTCAGCTTGGTCTGGAAGCCGACCATATTATAGAGCGTGCCCAGCGCATTATCCTGGCGCAGCTGCACGATGGCGTGGGCGCGGGTGCCGGTGCGCGGATTGGTCAGGCCGACCGGCTTCATGGGGCCGAAGCGCAAGGTCTCGCGGCCGCGTTCGGCCATCACTTCGATCGGCAGACAACCCTCGAAATAGGGCGCCGATTTTTCCCACTCCTTGAATTCGGTTTTGTCGCCGGTGAGTAGCGCATCGATGAAAGCCTCGAACTGCTCTTCATCGAGCGGGCAGTTCACATAGTCCTTGCCGGTGCCGCCGGGGCCCACCTTGTCGTAGCGTGACTGGTGCCAGGCGATGTCGAAATCGATCGAATCCGCATGGACGATCGGTGCGATGGCGTCGAAGAAGGCGAGATTTTCCTCGCCGGTCAGTTTGACGATGGCCTCGGTCAAGGCCGGCGAGGTGAGGGGGCCGGTGGCGACGATGACCTGATCCCACGCCGCCGGCGGCAGACCGGCGATTTCTTCACGCGCCAGCGTAATCAGCTCGTGTTCGGTCAGCATCGCCGTGACGTGCTGGGCGAATCCGTCGCGGTCGACCGCCAGGGCGCCGCCAGCTGGGACCTTATTGGCGTCGGCGGCGGTGAGGATCAGCGAGCCGAGCCGGCGCATTTCCTCGTGCAACAGGCCCACGGCATTGTAATTGACGTCGTCGGAACGGAACGAGTTGGAGCAGACCAGTTCGGCCAGTTGGTCGCTCTGATGGGCCTCGGTCGTTCGCACCGGACGCATTTCGTGCAGCACCACCGGCACGCCGGCTTGCGCCAGTTGCCAGGCCGCCTCCGACCCGGCCAAGCCGCCGCCGATAATATGAACCGGTTGGTGTCTCGTGGCTGACATACAGTTCCTCTACATCTCTGAGCCACTGAGATAGCCCTGGGGACCGGGCTTGGCAACGCCAAGTGAATTGACCCGGGAAACAGCCCGTGCAACGCTGACCCGTAGATTCGCACCACCGGGAGGCTTTGATGCACAAATTGGTCGCTGCGGCTGCACTTTCCGCCCCCTTATTACTGACATTCGGCGTGGCCCAGGCCGCGGCCGATCCGCAGATGCTGGGCGTGATCCAGACCGCGTCGGCAGTGCCGCTATATTGCAGCAACGGCGAGTGCGATGCCGAATTGACCTCGATCTGCCTGCAGGAAGAGCGGGCGACCCCGACCTCGGGCTATCGCTATTCCCTCCACGATACCAAGACCATTGGGTTAACCGGTATTCGCCGCGACGGCAGCCGGGTGGCGTTGCTGGTGGAAGATGCGCTGAAATTCGCCGCGTCGCGCGGATATTCCGCGGTGAAGGTGAGCGTGTCGGAAGATTTGCTGCGCCAGTATGATGTTGCGTCGCTTGAGTTTTCGGTGGGAGCCGGAACCACCCTGGTGCCGGAGAAAAAATACAATGATGACGCTCGAGGGCTCACCGAAAGCGATATCGAATTTGGCGCCGGTCTGCAGCGTCAGACGGCCACCGCGATTGTCGATATCGATGACGATAAAGGCCATGCCAGTCAGGTCTTAGCCCGTATGATCGATGCGCTACCGCGCGCCGGGAAAGCCAGCGTGCACGAACGTGTTGGTGTTTGGGACACGGCGGCGGCGCCGGTGGCCGAGCATCTCTCGGCCCGCGGCGTGCATCGCGCACGCGCGGCCTATAATTCATGCTACCGGCAGACCCGTGTCGGGGACAAAACCTTGCGCGGATGCCTCGGGGTCACTCACGATAGTTTCATGCAGGATTTGAACGACGCCTATTGGAATGCGGTGAAGACGAGTTCATAACGCCGACTATTCGCCGGTTACGGCGTACGTATCAGGTTCGCCGAGGCGCAAGTTCATGAAATTTGGATTGTTTATTCTGCCCTGCTACCGCGCGGGCGTAGCGCCGACAATTGGTCAATTCTACGAAGAAATGTCCGAAGTGGTGCAGCTTGCCGACCGCACCGGGTGGCAACGGGCGTGGGTGTCGGAGCATCATTTCCATTATTACGGCGGCGCGTCACCGAACCCGGCTGTCCTGCTGACCGCCTGGGCGCGCGAGACGGAACAGATACGTCTCGGCCCGGGTATATCACTGCTGCCGCTGCATAATCCGTTGCATGTGGCCGAGGATTACGCGCTGTTCGATCAGCTTTCCGGCGGCCGCCTCGACTTCGGCATCGGCCGCGGTTATCTGCCCCATGAATTCGACGGCCATGCGATCGACGGCGATGACGCGACGGGACGGCGCGAGGAGGCGTTTGAGATCATCACCCGTGCCTGGTCCGGCGAGACCTTCGCCTATGAAGGCGCGCATTTCTCGTTTCCCAAACTGAACCTGCATCCGACGCCGTTACAAAATCCGGTGCCGATCTGGGTGGCGTGCTCGCGCACCCGCGAGAGTTTCGAATGGGCCGGCCGCAACGGCTACAACATGATGATGAACCAGTACCCGGCCTCGCCGGCGGAATCGCGCGAGCGCTTCCAATGGTATCTCGACGCCTGGGACGCGGCGGGCCATCGCGCGGCGCGGCACGAGGCCATGATGTCGGTCTTCATGCACATTGCCGACACCGAAGAAGAAGCGATCGCCGCCGCTAAAAGCGCGGTTCAGGAACATGCCAATCTGTTCCGGCTGCTGTTCCAGGGCGATCAGTGGAACGAGGACTATGCCGGCGACGAAAGCGTATTCGAATTCCTCGCGCCGGACGGCGATATCGTGGAAATGTTCCGCGAGCGCACCCTCATCGGCACCGCCGAACAGGTGATCGAACGTATCGCGCGTTACCGCGAACTGGGGTTCACTGAATTATCGCTTCTCATACGCACCGGTGAGCTGTCCCACGCTCAGGCCATGAACACCATGCAGCGCTTCAACGCCGACGTCCTGCCGGCGTTCCGCGGTCAATAAGCGGCTTAGCGCTCGACTACAGCCCCTCGACCAGCAGCAGCTTGTCGTTGGCGGATTCGAGGCGGATCGGCAGGATTTCCTGATATTCCGGCGAGTTGTACCAGGCGCGGGCGGCATCGGCGTCGGCAAATTCCAGCATGACCATGCGTTTTGGGTTCCAGTCCCCCTCGAGGACTTCAATCGCGCCGCCGTTGACCAGGGGCTTTGCGCCATGGGCCTTGATGGTCGCGCCGACCTTAGCGCCATAGGCTTTGATGCGTTCGGGATCGTGGACATTTGAATCGACGATGATGTAAGCGGCCATTTGGTCTCTCCTTTGGGGTGATAATTTACGACAGCTTAGCGGCTTGGCGGGCCGGCGGCCAATAGGGCGCGGTGCCCGTCTATATGGATAGGGCCAATATCGATAGGGCGCGCTACACTGTGCGCGAGATCACGCCGGGGACGGATACATGCCAGAGAGCTATTTGAAGGACACACGATTGCCCGGCGGGATGCGCACCGGTGATCAGTATATCGCGGGCCTGAAAGACGATGGCCGGCGGGTCTTTATCGACGGTGAGGAGGTCGGCGACGTTACGAGCCATCCGGCATTTCGCGAGGCGGTCCGTTCGATTGCAGACTTGTACGATATGGCCAGCGATCCGGCGAACCGCGAAGTGATGACATTCGCCTCGCCGGCTACCGGCGCGCCGGTCAATCGTATCTGGCAATTACCCCACTCGCAGGACGATTTACACGCACGGCGCGGCGCTATCGCGCGCTGGTCGGAGGCAACCTTCGGCCTCATGGGGCGCAGCCCTGATCATGTCGCCGGGTTCTTCGTCGGCTGGATGTCTGCGCCGGAAGTCTTCGTGCGCAATGGCAATGGGGAACGCGCCGAGCACCTGGCGCGATTCTTTGAGTTTCTGCGCGACCGCGATGTCTTCGTGTCCTACACCATCGTGCCGCCGCAGATCGACCGCTCGAAACCCATGCACCAGCAAGACCCCGCCGACCTCTATGCCGGCGTCGTCGAGGAGCGAGACGACGGCATCGTCATTCGCGGCGCGCAGATGCTGGGCACCGGCACGGCCTTGTCCGACTATGTTTGCTTAAGCCAGGTCACGCCGGTGCGGCCCGGCGACGAGAACCACGCCATCAACGTGGCCATCGCCTGCAATGCGCCGGGAGTGAAAATCTATTCGCGGCGTTCTTATGCCGCGGCGGCCAACAGCGTTTTCGATTATCCCTTGGCGTCGCGCTTCGACGAGACCGACTCTTTGGTGGTGTTCGACGATGTGCTGGTGCCGTGGGATCAGGTGTTTATCTACAAGGACATCGAGATCTGCCGTGACCAATGGTGGGACACCGGCTCCCACGCCATGGGTAATCATCAGGCGCAGATCCGTCTCTGCTCGAAACTGCAATTCCTCATGGGCTTGGCCAAGCGGATCGCCGATATGAACGGGGTCGCCGCTATCCCGGCGGTGCAGACCCTGATCGGCGACATGGCGAGCTATGCGGCCATGCTGGAAGGCTTGGTCGAAGCACAGATCGCCACCTGTACGACGAACGGTAACGGCATCGTCGAACCAGGCCGCCAGGCGCTCTATGCGGCCATTGTTCTGCAGGCGGAGGTCTATCCCAAGATGCTCAATCTGATGCGCGAGCTGTGCGGCGGCGGGGTGATCCAATTACCGTCGAGCGCGCGCGATTTCGAAAACCCGGAGATTCGCGCCGATATCGATCGCTATAACCAATCGCCGGGCCATAGCAGCGAAGAGCGGGTGAAGCTGATGAAGCTGGCCTGGGACCTTATCGGCTCGGAATTCGCTGGCCGTCACGACCAGTATGAGAAGTTCTATGCGGGCCCGCCCTTCGTGGTGAAGTCGCGCATGTACCAGGCCTATAATTTCGACAAGAGTCAGGCGCTCGTCGATGCTGCGTTGGCGGGCTACGACCTAAAAGGCCGGCGAGGATAATCTCCTGCAAACCTATTATTTCCTCATGCTGAGCTTGTCGAAGTATGGGCGCTGCAACACCTCGATCCTTCGACAGGTTCAGGATGAGGTGTTGGGTTTGAACCGTGATTGCCGATCATTTCTTCTTAGCGCGTTTCCAGAAACGCTTGCGCCGGGTGAAGCGGTCCCATTGGGTCAGCAGATTGGTTTCACCGCGTTTGGCGCGGGCGGTGCTCCAGCCGACGACCAGGCCGACGCCCCTGACGATGTCGTCATGGGCCGGGTCGGCGAAGGCCTGGTAGATCACCGTCTCAAGCTGCCGCTCGGTGACGGCGAGATCGTTCAAATCGCCCAGAGTGACTTGTAGGCGCGATAGATCGCCGATCATCTGGCCCGTCGCCTTACCGGGATAGACCGCGGCGAAGAATTCAGAGGCGTAGCGCATCTTCTTGACTGCGATGCGAAGCCTGTGCCGTCTCTGCGGTGTCGCGGTCGCCAGTTTGCGGCCCAGCTTGAGGAGTTTGCGGTGGCGGCGTTCGAGCTGGATTTGGGCAAAGGCGGTCAGCGGGGCATCGAGAATTTCGCGCCGGGTCGTGTGCCGGTCGGCGTGCCAGGCGGCGTCGTCGAGCCAGCGACCGAAATTCAGAACGAATGTGGTGTAGCGCGGCGATAGGGTGGCCGCGCGGGCGGTCTCGTAGTTTCGTGCCCGGGCGCGCAAACATTGTTCGCGCAAGGCGGTCAGCGCGATGTCGTCCTGACGGTTTGCTTCGAGCGGCGCCAGCACATCATCCAAAAATACATCCCAGTCGCGCGCGGCGCCAAGGGCATTACCGATCCATTGGCATTCGCGTTTCAGCCAGCGCGCCTGCATGGCCGGCAATACGCTGTCGAACAGGGTGAAGGCCGAACGCGTTCTGCGCAGCGCGACCCTCATTTGGTGCAAGGCCTCGGCGTCGCCGCTTTCGAGCACCGCGGGTTCGTTGGCCATCCAATGGACGAAGCAGCCGGCGAACACCGCCGACATACCAGCAGCGACGCTTGTATCGGGGGTGAAGCGAACTTTTTTCGCCTTGTGACTTTTGGGGATGTCGCCGGTGAAGAGGGCATAGGCCCGTTCCGCCTTGCTGCGGAGTTCAACCTGCAGCGGTGCCACCTCGTGCAGGTCTTGCGCCAGAGCGTAGAGCGCCTGCCTGTGGCCCTTGAGAAGCTCGAGTTCGATTTCGGCGGTCGGCACATTGCGGTCACCGGCCTCCAGCGTGCCGCGGTCGAAGGCGATTTCGATAATGGCGATGTCGCCGTCATGTTTGTAGCCGATGACCCTTGTCTCGCGCTCGATGAGGGTGCGGCAGATCGCCGTCAGTTCGTTCGGCGCGAGATGGCCGAGCAAGGCGAGTGCATGGCGGTCGGTGACCCAGTCCGGTCGCGGCGTGAGGTCGGGCACCACGGTTTCCCATTCGCGCCGGTCGAGCGCGCCGGTGGCGGCGCCCTTGGTCTTGATGTTCTGCACGAAGCGGTCGCCCTCGCGGCGAACCCGCAGGCTGATACCGCGCTTTTGCAGCCGTAGGTCGGCGGTATCGTAATAGGCGGCGTCGAGGTTCTGCGCGCTCGCCAGACCCGGAATACCGGCGGCGAGAAGCGGCGACGCCAGTATCTGTGCCACGGCGTCGGGGGTGGCGCGCAGCTTGAGCTCGATCTCGCGGGAAATCGCCGCGTCGGGCTCCGGGGCTTTATCGCTACCTTTGAGGTTCAACGGACGATCTTTCCAACTTCTGTCGCGCCGATCGGACAGCCATTCGGTGACAGGCCAGTGTCGCAATTCCGGCGGGCAAGATAAACAGCGGGCGGCAAATTGTTGCGCCTATGGTTAACGGTAAGCGCCTACCAGCGGCCCTTTCGCTGGTTCCAGGCATAGAGCCGGTCGGCGAACCAATCGTAGCCGGCGCGGGCGAGGGACCGCAGAACCGGCCGCGAAATGAGCCAGCCGAGCCAGCGGCGGCGCGGCGTCAGACGCAGAAGAACGGCGGCGGCGTCGGCACCCCGGTGGAGCACGCCATCACCATCGCGCACATAGAAATGACGGCGCACATCGTCCAGGGTCAAACCGTCTTCGGCCAGCGCCTCGGGCGTTTGCGTCATGTCGGTGAAGACGGCGGCATCCGTCGCGCCGGCTTTTTCCAGCGCGCCGCGCTGATCGTCCATGCCCG
Organism: Alphaproteobacteria bacterium; assembly: GCA_013003285.1. Classification (GTDB taxonomy): domain Bacteria; phylum Pseudomonadota; class Alphaproteobacteria; order UBA6615; family UBA6615; genus JABDJY01. The sequence continues at coordinate 9,172 of JABDJY010000233.1, forward strand.
CCCGGCACACCGGACAGGCGCTATTGTAGAACACTTCGACCGGTGGTTTCCCGTTCACGCCCGCTTCTTGGTTTTCTTGGCCAGCGCTGGCAGGTAGGGGGCGAGATATTCGCCGGTGAAGCTGCCGGCGGTGCGCGCCACGTCTTCCGGCGTGCCCGACGCCACCAGCTTGCCGCCCTTGTCGCCGCCCTCGGGGCCCATATCGACGATCCAGTCGGCGGTCTTGATGACTTCGAGATTATGTTCGATGACGACCACCGTGTTGCCCTGTTCGACCAGGGCGTGCAGCACGTCGAGCAGCTTGCGCACATCGTCGTAATGCAGTCCGGTGGTGGGCTCGTCGAGGATATAGAGCGTCTTGCCGGTGGCCCGGCGCGCCAGCTCCTTGGCCAGCTTCACCCGCTGGGCCTCGCCGCCCGACAGGGTGGTGGCGGGTTGGCCGACCTGCACATAGTCGAGGCCAACCCGGGCCAGCGTGTCGAGTTTGCTGCGGATCGACGGCACCGCCTTGAAGAATTCGCGGCCTTCCTCGACCGTCATGTCGAGCACGTCGGCGATGGACTTGTCGCGATAGACCACTTCCAGGGTCTCGCGGTTATAGCGTTTGCCCCGGCACATATCGCATTCCACATAGACGTCGGGCAGGAAATGCATCTCGATCTTGATGACCCCGTCGCCCTGACAGGCCTCGCAGCGCCCGCCCTTGACGTTGAAGGAAAAGCGGCCCGGTTTGTAGCCGCGGGCCTTCGATTCCGGCAGGCCGGTGAACCAGTCGCGGATCGGAGAGAAGGCGCCGGTATAGGTCGCCGGGTTCGAGCGCGGGGTGCGGCCGATGGGCGATTGGTCGATGTCGATCACCTTGTCGAGATGCTCCAACCCTTCCAGCGCCGTGAAGGGGCCGGGCGCGGCGCGCGACTTCATCAATTGGCGGGCGGCGGCGCGGTAGAGCGTATCGATGATCAGGGACGATTTACCGCTGCCCGAGACGCCGGTGATGCAGGCGAAGGTGCCCAGCGGAATTTCGACTTCGACCTTCGCTAGATTATTCGCCGTGGCGCCGCGCAGCCGCAGAATTTGCCCCTCTTTGCCGGGCCGGCGCACATCGGGAACGGGGATTTGCTTGATGCCGGTGAGGTACTGCGCGGTGAGGCTGCGCTGCACCTGCTGCATGACCTTCTTGGGCGTGCCCTGGGCCACGACCTCGCCGCCATGGACGCCGGCGCCGGGTCCCATATCGACCAGATAGTCGGCGCTGCGAATGGCTTCTTCGTCATGCTCGACGACGATTACCGTATTGCCTAGATCGCGCAGCCGCTTAAGCGTCTCGAGCAGGCGCGCATTGTCGCGCTGGTGCAGGCCGATCGAGGGCTCGTCGAGCACGTAGAGCACGCCGGTCAGGCCGGAGCCGATCTGCGAGGCCAGGCGAATTCGCTGGCTCTCGCCCCCCGATAGCGTGCCGGCGGCGCGGTCGAGGGTGAGATATTCCAGCCCGACATCGTTCAAGAAGCCGAGCCGTTCGTTGACCTCGCGCAGGATGCGCTGGCCGATTTCCTGCTGCTTGTCGGTCAGATGGTCGGGCAGGTTGCGGAACCAGTCGGCGGCCGTGGCGATGGACATTTCGGTGACTTCGCTGACATGGCGGCCGTCGATTTTCACCGCCAGCGCCTCGGGCTTGAGCCGGGCGCCGTCGCAGACCTCGCAGATCGAGGTGGTCTGGAACTTGGCAATCTCCTCGCGCACCCACGAGCTGTCGGTCTCGCGGTAGCGCCGGTCGAGATTGCGCACCACGCCTTCGAACGGTTTGGTGGTCTCGTAGGAGCGCAGACCGTCATCATATTTGATCTTGATCGGCGTTTCGCCGGAGCCGAACAGGATCGCCTCGCGGACTTTTTTCGGTAGATCGCGCCAGGGATCGCCGGGCGATTTTTTATAGTGCTTGGCCAGCGCGTCCAGGGTCTGGGCGTAGTAGGGGCTCGACGAATTCGCCCAGGGCGCGATGGCGCCGTCGCGCAGACTTAAGTTTTCGTCGGGCACCACCAGGTCGGGATCGACCACCACCTTGGTGCCCAACCCGTCGCAGGCCGGACAGGCGCCGAACGGATTGTTGAACGAGAACAGGCGCGGCTCGATCTCCTCGATAGTGAAGCCCGAGACCGGGCAGGCGAACTTGGCCGAGAAGATGGTCTGCGCGCCGTCGTCGGCGTTTTCGGCGAAGGCCAGCCCGTCGGCCAGTTCCAGCGCGGTTTCCAGAGAATCGGCGAGGCGCGATTCCAGATCGGGGCGCACCACGACCCGGTCGACCACCACTTCGATATCGTGCCAGTAATTCTTGTCGAGGACCGGCGCTTCGTCGATCTCGTACATCTCGCCGTCGATCTTGACCCGCTGGAAGCCGCGCTTCTGCAGCACGGCCAGCTCGCGCTTGTATTCGCCCTTGCGGCGCCGCGCGATGGGCGCCAGCAGATAGAGCCGCGTGCCTTCCTCCATGGCCATGACGATATCGACCATCTGGCTCACCGACTGGGCTTCGATGGGCAGGCCGGTGGTGGGCGAGTAGGGAATGCCGATGCGTGCAAACAGCAAGCGCAGATAATCGTAGATCTCGGTGACCGTTCCGACGGTCGAGCGCGGATTGCGGCTGGTGGTCTTCTGCTCGATCGAGATGGCCGGCGACAGGCCCTCGATGGAGTCCACATCCGGCTTCTGCATCAGTTCCAGGAACTGGCGCGCATAGGCCGACAGGCTCTCCACATAGCGGCGCTGGCCCTCGGCATAGATGGTGTCGAAGGCGAGCGACGACTTTCCCGACCCGGACAGGCCGGTGATCACCACCAGCGCGTCGCGTGGCAGCGCGATATCGACATTCTTCAAATTATGCTCGCGGGCCCCGCGAACGACTATTTTTTTCAACATGAGACTTTGATTATGGCGTGACGTTAGGGCCAAGCAGTCTTGTCGCCGCTGCCGGTGGCGGATGCACCCTTATCATGGTGTCGCGGATCGCGAAATGGGAGTCCCTATACCCTAGTTATAGTGAGAATAAAACAAGAACAACTTGGGATGGATATGTGGACAAGTCTCCGTCCACCGGGCACGCAGTAGCGGCGCCGTTGACAGAAACGGCGCCGCTATCGGTTTGTCGTTGTCTACTTACCGGAATTCAAGATGAGCGGCAGGCCGTCCGTGCCGCCGATGACAACGATCTTTGTATTTTGGCTTTCGGCAAGTCTTTCCGTGGCCTCGATACCTTTCCAGCGCAGAAGCTGTTCGTCGATGCCCTCGCGGACGATGTTCTGGAAGTCCTTGATGCCCCTGGCCTCGATGCGTTTGCGCTCGGCCTCCTGGGTTTCCTTCTGCAATACGAACACCATGCGTTGCGCCTCTTGTTCGGCCGCGAGCTTTTGCTCAATCGAGGCCCGTATCTGCGTGGGCAATTTCACATCGCGCAATAGAACCTGTTGTACGGCGACAGCCTGTCCATCGTATTGGCGTTCCGCCAGCAGCGCGGCGATACGGCCCACCAATCGTTTTTGCGTCTCATCGGCGAGAAGTTCGCGTTTGTCGCTATAGGCCTCCTGCGAATTGAATTGGGTCATCGCTTCCCGCACTGC
>JABDJY010000254.1 GCA_013003285.1 Alphaproteobacteria bacterium
CCGCATTACTGAACGGGAATTTCGGGCCGAGATACCCCGGCAGGCTGAACGCCATGTCGGACACGCCCTGCAGCAGGGCGCCATATTGCGGCGGGCCACCTTTGACCAGGGAGCCGCCGAAATGAACTTTTATGATGAGCTCACCGCCGCTGATTTCTGCCAGTTTTTCCTGCAGCGGCACGACCACCGCCTTGACCATGGGATGGCGTTGTCCGACGAAATAGGACATCTGCAATTCTTCGGCCGCCATGGCACTTTGGGCCACCGTTAAGCCGGCGGTCAGCGTGGCCACCGCGGCCAACCCGTTCACGAACGTGCTTGTTTTGGTCATTGGATCCCTCCCTGATATCTGACGTTGGGGTCTCGCCAGATGACCCGTCAGAGTTTGAGTGTCTCGACGAGCGGTGAATTGTTCAAGTCGCTTTTTCGCGATCTTGGTTGGGTCACTCAATTGCATGCAAAATATTCAGGAGATACAGCCGCCCGTCAAGCGCCGCCCATGTATCTGGCACTAAAGGCTGACAATCAGCAGCCAAAATCGGCACTGTTCCCTAACTACGGAGATTGCCCGATAAAATTGTATGCAATACGCTGGGCGACTCAACAAATTGTAGTTTTGGTCATGAGTAATCAGCAGACACGAACCACCGCGCGGCTTCGCGAAATGATTCTGATCGGCGCATCGCTTAAATCCGGCGAGCATCCCATGCCGCCATCCTTGCGCCTCGTGACAAGCTGATGCTGGTCTACGCACGATCCAAACACCGATCCTACGCCCTCGGCCCCTTCCCGCTCGAAAGCCTGGCCCGCGACCCTGCGGTGCTCGAAGTCGAAGCGAACCGGCCTAAACGTTCCCAAATATCTGACGAAGCGCCCGTTGGTCTGCTGGGCCAAGCAGCGCGCGACTATCGCGAATTGTATGCAAGGTTCAGCGAAGAGGACCCAGCGCCGGAGATCGCGCCCGGCACCGACGATCCAGCCCGCTGTACTGTGGATGTTAAGGGCACCTGCTACTTCATGAACGCCAGCCAGGTGGGCATCTGCGACATCCCTGAAAATGCCTGGCTCGACGATGTAACGCCGGACGACCACCGTCAGGCCGTGGTGATCTTGATCGAACATAGCCGTGTCCCAGCGGATCAAGCGATTGCGGCGCAGTGGATTGGCCCCGCGGTTGTCGAGACCGCAGATATGCGCGCGGCCGAAATAGCCACGACCCTAGCCCGCCATATTCGCCAGATGGGATATGCCGCGCGCGCCGATGTCGCCGGCCATCGTAAATTGGACGCCGAGCGGCTCGCCGTGATGGCGGGACTGGCAGTGAGACAGGGCGACGATTTGGCGAACCCCTTCGTGGAGAATTTTTCCCTCGCCGTGGTGACGACCAACTATAAGCTTGAGAACGACGCGCCCCTCGCCGACAGCGCCTTGAAAGCGAAAGATCTCGGCTATTGGTGGGGCCGCAACGGCGCCCAGTCGGGACGCGAGCGCAACCGGCGCGCCAAACGCAAATCCTACGACAGCCGCTATCCCATGGAGACGGTCAAACGCATCGATCGGCCGACGACCCTCATTCTCGATGACGAGGTGCCGCGGGTTCCCAAGCGCGCGGCCATGTTCGAACGCGCCCTGCAGGGCGATCTCGGCGAAAAAGCGCAGCGTGAGCGCAGCCGCTTCGCCACCAAGCATCCCTTAGCCAAAGCCATGACCCACGGCATCCGAGGCTTGGTGCCGATGCAGGATGGCGCGGTCAACGAACGGGCCGACACGACGCAATTTGGCGACCCAGCGGAAAACACCAAGGCACTCAAAGCACTCTCATATTTTCTCGGCGCCAACTTGACCGGCATCTGCGAGATTCCGCGCTATGCCTGGTATTCCCATAAAGACGACGGAACGCCCATCGAGATGCGCCACCGCTATGCGGTGGTGATGCTGATCGACCAGGAGTTCGACACCATGGAGGGCGCCAGCGGCGACGATTGGATTTCGGGCGCCCAATCCATGCGCGGCTATTTGCGCGGTGCCGAGATCGCCGGCATCATGGCGCAACTCCTGCGCGGGTCGGGCTTCTCCTCGCGCTCGCAAACCAACGCCGACAGCGACGTGCTGCAAATCCCGCTGGTCTTATGGGCCGGTCTTGGCGAACTCAGCCGCATCGGTGAACTCGTGCTCAACCCATTTGTGGGACCGCGCTTCAAATCGGTTGTGGTGACGACAAACCTGCCGCTCGAGGTCGATAAGCCGATCGACTTCGGCCTACAAACCTTCTGCAATGGCTGCCTGAAATGCGCCCGCGAATGTCCCTGCGACGCCATACCCTTCGGCGACAAGGTGATGTTCAACGGCTATGAAATCTGGAAACCCGATGTGGAGCGCTGCGGCCGCTACCGGGTGACCAACCCGCACGGCTCGGCCTGCGGGCGCTGCATGAAGACCTGCCCGATCAACAAGGTCGTCGACGCCGACGGCCCGCTGCTCACCCGCGCCGCCAGTTGGCTGGGTGTTAACGCCATGTTCCTCAAACCGCTGATGGTACCCATCGCCGCCTGGGCCGACGATGCGTTAGGCAACGGCAAACGCAATCCGGCGAAGAAATGGTGGCTCGACCACGAAGTGGTCGGCGATGTGGTTGTGGCACCGAAAGGCGTGAACCATCGCGACATCGACCCGGCCCGCAAAGTCGATCCGGACAAACACGCCAAGACGGTCGCCTATTACCACGCCGACATGATGCCACCGCCCGACGCGCCGGGTCCGGTACCGGTCGACCGCAAAGCCGCACTTGCCGCCGGCGCGGTCCTCGAAACGCCGGACCAAGCCCGTGCCCGGGTCGCCGCCGGCGGACCCGCCCCGGCGCACTACACGCCGACCCCGCCGGTCGGCCCGTCCGACACAATCGTGGAACGCGCCAAAAACCCCTACGTCGCATTCGAGGAAGACACGTCGAGCTAACGGCTGCGTTCAGGGAATGTATACGACCGAGCCTGAGGTTTTGCGCGCTTCCAGGTCGCGGTGAGCCTGTGCGGCATCCTCCAGGGCACAGGTCTGGTTGATGATGATTTTGACCTTGCCGGTTTCGACCAGATCGAATAATTCCCGGCCGACCTGGGCGATGTCTTCGGCGCCCTTGTAATAGAAGTTCGTGTTCACCCGCGTGAAAATCAGTGACCCGCGGCGCATCAGATCGAACGGTTCGACCGGCGGAAAATTGCCCGATGCATTGCCGTATCCCACCAGCGTGCCGCAGTGCTTGAGGCTGTCGAGGCTGCCCATATAGGTTGCCGCGCCAACCCCGTCGATGACCGCGTCCACGCCTTCACCATCGGTAAGTTCGCGCGCCCGCGCGGCGAAATCTTCCTTGGTGTAGAGAATGACGTGATCGCAGCCGAGCGAGCTGGCGAGTTCGGCTTTTTCCTCGGTGCTGGTGGTGCCGATCACCGTGGCGCCGAGCTCCTTGGCCATTTGGCACATGATCAGGCCGCAGCCGCCGGCCACGGCATGAATCAATATGGTATCGCCCGGCTTCACCGGAAAGGCCCGGCGGACCAGCGCATACGACGTAAAACCCTTGACCAGCATGGCCGCGGCCACCTGATCGGCGATCCCCTCGGGCAACGGCAGCAAATGTTCGGTGGTGAACAGCCGCGCTTGGGAATAGGAGCCCATCAATCCGTTGCCATAAGCGACCCGCTGCCCCACCTCGAACCCGTCGACATCGGCGCCCACCGCCTCGATCACGCCGGCGCCGTCGCCACCGATGATCGCCGGAAACTGGGGAACGCCGTAATTGCCGTTGCGATGATAGATGTCGCGATAATTCAGTCCGGCCACCGTATGGCGGATACGCACTTGATCGGGCGCGGGATCGCCGACCTCGACATCTTCCCACTTCAAGACGTCGGGACCGCCATATTCGTGAATAACAATTGCCTTAGACATGATGCTTACCTGTTTACAAAATCCCGGAATGCGCCAACCGCTACTCGACCGGGCGGCCGCCGAAACAGACGGTTTGTTTACTTAAAAATCATCCCGCAATTTCTGCCGGTCGATCTTGCCCGAGCCGGTTTTGGGGAGCGCGTCGAGATAGACAACTGTGCGGGCGTACTTATGGGGCAAGAGGTTCTGCTTAGCGTAGGTCTTTAGCTCTTCCGTCAACGCCTCACCCGCTTGATGACCATCCGCGACCACAGCGAACGCGACGGTCGACATGCGCTTGTCGGGCAGCTCGACGCCTAACACCGCGCATTCCTTGATCGCCGTGTGATCGGCCAAACAGAGTTCGATCTCCAACGGATAGACCCATTGGCCGCTGACCTTGATGAGATCGTCGGCGCGGCCGCGAAAATAGTAGAAGCCATCCGCGTCGGTCTCGAACCGGTCGCCGGTATAGATCCAGCCGTCGCGCATGGTCTCGGCGGTCTTGTCCGGCTTGTTCCAGTAGCATGGCGCATTGGAATCGCCGCGCACCCACAGGACCCCCGGCTCGTCGGGTTTGATCGGTTCGCCCCGATCGTTGCGCAATTCCACCTCGTAACCCTGCACAGGCCGACCCGCCGCCCCCACCTTGAAGGCGCTGGGCGCGTTGGAGAGATAGATATGCAGAACCTCGGTCGAGCCCAACCCTTCGATAATGTCGAGGCCAAAGCGGGCCTGCCACGCCTTGAACAACTCGTTGGACAGGGTTTCGGCGGCTGAAACGCATAGGCGAACACTCTCCAAGCCCGCCGACTCGTTATTCTGATCATTGAGCAAAGCATTATAAAGCGTTGGTAAACCGAATAAAATTGTCGGCTGATAGCGCTCGATAGCAGCAAACACGCTGGTCGGCTCTGGGCGACCGGTGTTGAGCACGGTGCTGGCGCCGACAGAGAAGGGAAAGGTGATCGAGTTGCCGAACCCATAGGCGAAGAAGATCTTCGGCGGCGAATAGCAGATATCGTCTTCGCCCAGTTTCAGAATTTCCTCGCCATAGGACTGATTTGTGTACGCCATGTCGTGGTGCAGATGGACGATGCCCTTAGGCCGCCCGGTGCTGCCCGAGCTGTACATCCAAAACGCCATATCGTCGCGGCCGATATCGGCGGGCTCCAGCGTGCTCGATTGACCGGCGATCCAGTCGGCCCAGGTCACGGTGCCGATATCCGCCGCAGGTCTCGCGTCACCGTTGACGACGATGACGGTCTCCAGCGCGGTTCCGGCCATTGTCTTGGCGGTCAGCAATGACGCTAGCCCGCTTTCGACCATCGCCACCGTCGCGCCGCTATCCTCCAGATAATATTGGATCAGGTCGGGCGGTGAGAGGGTGTTGATCAGCACCGGCACAAAACCCGCCCGCATGGCGCCGAAGATCGCCGCCGGATAGACCGCCGTATCGTCCAACAGCATGAGAATGCGCGCGAACGGCTCCAGCCCCTGCCCCTTCAGCGCGTTCCCCGCGCGACACGCTGTTTCGCAGAGTTCGCCATAGGTGGCGCTGCCGGTGTTGGCATGGATGGCGATCTTATCGCCCCGGCCGGCGGCGAGATTATCGAAGAGGATTTCACTGGCATTGTAGCGCTCAGCAAGCTCAAATCCGATATCACGGCTGATCGGCAGGTCCCGCGGCACCCGGTCCGTAATGTCGTTCTTCTGCATTCTTATAGGTCTCTAACTCGCCTGATGTTGCTTATAGCGTTCCATGAACTTGGGCGCGATTTTTTGTAGGCGCTCGTCGCTCACCCGGCCGGTCCGGGTCATGTAGTTGCGCGCGAACTCATAGGGCTCGAGTGTGCGCATCAATTCTGCCATCTGCTCGTACCAATGGGCGCTGGCCACCGCCGCATCGACAATCTTTTTCAGCGCGGGCCGGCGGATTTCCTCATATCGCGCCAAGGCACCAGCCAAATCCCCTTCATGTTCGGCCATGGCCTTGAACAACGCGATGGCGTCTTCCATCGCCAGCCGCGTGCCCGACCCGATGGAAAAATGCGCCGTGTGCAGCGCGTCACCAAGCAGAACGATATTGCCGGTGCTCCAATGCTTATTCCCCATCTGCGGGAACCAGCGCCATTCCGACTTGTTCGACACCAGCTTATGGCCATTCAAATCGGGCGCGAACACCGCCTCGCAATAGGCTCGCGTCTCGGCGTCGTTCATTGCCTCGAACCCGGCGTTGCGAAATGTGTCGGCATCGGTCTCGACGATAAACGTGCTCATGGTCGGGCTGTAGCGGTAATGGTGGGCAACGAACACGCCGTCCGTATTCTCGCGGAAGGTCAGGCTCAAACAGTCGAACGACTGGGTAGTGCCGAACCAGACGAAGGGATTTTGCAGTTGCTCTTCCGAAGTTCCAAACGCCTCGGCATTGGCGCGGCGGATAAACGAATTCACCCCGTCGGCGGCGACGATCAGATCGGCGTCGGCAAAATCGTCTAAAGAATCGACGACACGCTCGAATTCCAGTGCGACGCCGACGCTCTCGCAGCGCGCCTGCAGCAGATTGAGGAACTCGAGGCGGCCGATGGCGGCGAACCCGTTGCCGTCGATCGCCATATGCTCGTCCTTATGAACGATCTTCAGGTCGGGCCACGCTTCCATGTGCGGCATGAGGTACTGATAGGTGTCCTCATCGTCAGCGCGCAGGAACTCCAGCGCCCGGTCGGAGAACACCACGCCGAACCCCCATGTGGCGTCGCGCGGATTTTGCTCAATAAGCCGAACGTCATAGTTCGGATTATCCCGCTTCATCAGATACGAGAAGTAGAGCCCCGCCGGCCCGCCGCCGATAACCACAATCTTCATGGAAAACCCTAACGCAAAATTTTTCACACAAACCCGCGCGCACTATCGCCGCGACCGGGCTATGATAAAGACATGACTGGCACACGAGAAGAAGCGGTCGCCCAGGCCGGACGATTTTTTGACCATGGCGGTTTTACCGCCGGGCTGACCCGGTTGGTCGCCGCGCCGACCCAAAGCCAGATGGATAACGCCCACCCGGCGCTGCAGAACTATTTCGCGCAACTGATTTGCCCGGAACTGAAGGAACTCGGTTTCAAGTTCGAGATTCTCGACAATCCCGAACCCGCTGCCGGACCGCTCCTGTTCGCCCATCGCCATGAGGGCGACGACCGGCCGACGGTATTGATCTACGGCCATGGCGATGTGGTCGTCGGCCAGGATGATCGCTGGTGGGAAGGACTATCGCCCTGGACCCTCACCGCGGACGGTGACCGCCTCTATGGCCGTGGCACCGCCGACAATAAAGGCCAGCACTGGATCAATATCAGCAGCCTACGCACGGTGTTCACCGAACGGGGAAATTTGGGCTTTAATTGTAAGATATTGCTCGAAAGCGACGAGGAGATGGGCTCGCGCGGCCTGCGCACCTTCTGCGACCAGGAACGTCAACGTCTCGCCGCCGACGTGTTGATCGCCTCCGACGGCCCGCGTCTCGACCCGGAACGGGCGACTGTGGTGCTGGGCTCGCGCGGCCTGGTCAATTTCGAGATGGCGGTGAACTTGCGCGAAGGCGCCCACCATTCAGGCAATTGGGGTGGGTTGATCAAGGATCCGGGCATCATCCTCGCCCATGCGCTGGCCAGCCTGACCGACGAGCGCGGCCAGATCACCGTGCCCGAATGGCGTCCCACATCGTTGACCGACGAATTGAAGGTTCTGCTGGCCGATCTGACGGTGTCCGGCGGCCCCAATGCACCGGCGATCGATCTCGATTGGGGCGAGGAAGGCCTCAGTCCGGAAGAGCGCGTGTTCGGTTGGAACAGCTTCGCCATACTGGCGCTCGAACAGGGTGACCCGGCCCGACCGCAGAACGCCATTCAACCCCTGGCCCGCGCGGTTTGCCAACTACGCTATGTGGTCGGCACGGACCCCGACGATGTACTGCCGGCCCTGCGCCGTCATCTCGACGCGCGCGCCTTTGACAAAGTCGAGATCGCGGCCACCCGCATGGCCGGCATGCGCGCGACCCGCCTCGATCCGAACGACCTCTGGGCTCAATTGGCGCTCAAATCCATCGGTCAGACCCTGGGCAAGCCCGCCGCGTTGGTGCCCAATATCGGCGGCAGCATCCCCAACGACATCTTCGCCGAGCTGCTCGGCCTCTCCACGGTCTGGATCCCCCACTCCTATGCTGGCTGCGCCCAGCACGCCCCCAACGAACATATGCTGGCCAGCGTCGCCCGCGAGGGTCTGTGCATCATGACCGGGCTGTTCTGGGATATCGGTATGGTGGAATAACGCCCGATGCAGCAATTGGGCCGTCTTTGGCGTGGCGAGCTTGCGCTCGACAATGCGTTTTGGAACTGGGCCGTAATCGGCGGTCTCGCGGTTAATCTGACCTCAAGCGCGCTCTTCCTGTTCCTGATCATCGCCGAGCAAACCATCGCCGCTCTTATTGCCGGCTATATATTTTCCGTACCCTACAACATCATCGCCGCGATGGGGGTGTGGCGCTCGGCCGAGCGCTATACCGGCGATCCCAAGCACGCCGAACTCGCCCAGATCGTCACGCTAGTTGGCATGGTGCTGCTGACCGTCACATAATAAGCTGGACGGGCGAGACCACCGCGAACTCAAGGGGACGCATAATGAGCGATAATGGCGACATCGTTGAAATGACCTTGGACGAAATGCGCGACCGCATTGCTGTCTTCGAGGACCAGACCGCAAGCCAGCAACTGTTGATCACCCAGAGCATACCAGGGTTTCAGCGCGATATTTTCTCAATCATCGGGCGCGGCGTGTCGGAGAATGCCGAGACCCAGCCAGCCATCACCGATTCTTCCGGATTTAACATCGCCTATGTGGGCGCCGAGCCCGGCAACGGATCGGCCCTGCACACCCATGCTGAAATCGAGGTGTTCATTCCCTTTTCAGGCCAATGGTCGGTGTTTTGGAACGAGGGCGATGCCGAACAGGAAGTCATCATCGGCCCAATGGACTGTATCTCTGTGCCGCCCGGCGTGATGCGCGCCTTCCGCAATGTCGGCACCGAGTATGGTCATCTGATGGCGATCATCGCCGGCACGGAAAACGCGGCGGTCGGCCGCCCGCAGGACGTGGTCGACGCCGCCGCTGCCGCCGGCTTGAAACTCGACGCCGACGGTAAGATCGTCGAGGCTGCCGAGTAGCTTATTTCTTAAATTCGATCTCGTAGCCGATGATGTCGGTATCGCCGGTATTGACCGCGTTATGCTCGACCGGCGCCTTGTAGGACGAGGTGGTGCCCGGCTCGTAGTCGAAGTTCTTGGCTGTGCCGTCGGCAAAGTTCGAGGTCAGCGTGCCCTGCGACACGCGGATGACGGTGTAATCGAGTTCGTGGGTATGCCAGCCGGTCTGCTCGCCGGGCTTGATCACGTAATGGATCATGCGCGAATGCTCGTCCTCATGGACCACCACATGGGGCGCGGCGGTGCGGTCGTCGGACATGGGCGTATAGGTTTTGGCGGTGGCGCTGGTCATTTGTTCCCTCGGTTATAAGGCCATTTCAGGCGAACCCAGGGTATATCCACCGGACCGTATTTGGCAACGATGTGCCGCCTATAACCGCTAGGCTAAAACCGGTAGGTCGCCTGCAAGGCCAGCAGATTGACCGAGCTTTCATAGTCCGCCGTCAGATTGCCACGGAATGTATTGCCCTGGTCGCTCGCCGACAGATCGACCGTCGGGTCGGGCGCGAAGATATGGGTGAAGGACAAGTCGACCGTCAACTCGGGAAATGGCGTGTAGGACGCGCCGAACGAAGTCCAGTAACGATCTTCGGTGGGGATACGCGGTGTACGAACCTCGTCGGGTATGGGTGAATCGTCAAACGCCGCACCGACCTTGAACGTCCACGCGTCGCTCCAACGATAAGTCGCGCCGACGGCGAGAAACCAAGTGTTGTGGTAGCGGGTTTCGGTGAAATTGTCCGGCTGGCCAGGATTATCGAATGTGATCAGCAATTCATGGAACTGGCTCCAGCGGGTCCAGGCCGCCTCGCCCATCACCGCCCATTGATCGTTGATATCATGGTAAACCCCAAATGACGCGGTTTCCGGCAATGTGGCGGAAACCGAAGCACCGGTGTCCACAAAAGGAGTAGGACCGGTAGCCAATGCTTGCAGCGTTGCCGCGGTGCCGGAACCATCCAGCAGGAATTTTGTGTCACCGGTGACTTCATGATCAATTTTCGACCGGTAGCCGAAACCAAACCGAGTTCCCTTCACCGGCTCGAGCAAAGCGCCGAAGGTGTAGCCGAAACCCACATCGTCGCCCTCGACCTTGGCCTCGCCATCCTGCTGGCCCGGCACGCCGACCGCGCCGGAGGTTTGCGC
>JABDJY010000272.1 GCA_013003285.1 Alphaproteobacteria bacterium
ATAACGCCCAGAGTTCCTTCCGAGCCGACGAAGATCCGAGTCAGATCATAACCAGCCGACGATTTCTTGGCGCGGCCGCCGGTCTTGACGATGCGCCCGTCGGCAGTGACCACGGTCAGGCCCAGAACATTCTCGCGCATGGTGCCGTAGCGCACCGCGTTGGTGCCGCTGGCGCGCGTCGCCGCCATGCCGCCGAGCGAGGCGTCGGCGCCGGGGTCGATGGGGAAAAACAGCCCCGTATCGCGCAGATATTCGTTGAGCTGTTTTCGCGTGACCCCGGCCTGCACCCGGCAATCAAGATCCTCGGCGTTGACCTCAACCACATTGTTCATCTGCATGAGGTCGATCGTCACGCCGCCATGGGGCGCGGTGACATGGCCTTCGACCGACGTGCCGGTGCCGAAGGGAATCACCGGCGTATGGTGGGCGGCGCATATCTTGACGATCTCCGCCACCTCCTCCGTCGAGTGAGGAAAGCACACAGCGTCGGGCGGATAAGGCGCGTAATAATCCTCGCCGTGGCCGTGATGCTCACGAACCGCCATGGTCGTCGTCAGACGGTCGCCGAGCAATTCCGTCAAGGCGGCGATCACCGCTGAATCCGCATCGGCACGGGCATAGGCTGCATCGGTCATCTATCCATTTCCCTGGATTATTACATTGCGGCGCCATTCTACCATGAAAGGCGGGTGTGTGAGTATGGGGTCCAACAGCGTCAATTTATCCCGAAAGGCGGTCGTTCATGGAGATGGAGGACTTAAATCTCTCGGGCCTCGGCCCTTGCCTGTTCAAGTTCGGCCGCCCGCACCATTTTCGGGCATTTCAAACACCATGCCATCACCGTGGCTTTTAACCAGATTACGGGCGGAATCGATGCAATTGCGGTCGTTATATCGCAACTCGTGGTGACGGGCATCTATGACCGTAAGCGGTCATGACGAACGCGATTGAAGCGCCCGAATTTACGGCATCAGTGAATAGCGTCACCTGCTAAATATTCTCGCCTTCAAATTGTTTACTTAAATAGTAACTATAACGTTATTTGCACTTTATAGCTGTTCGTGCATCGCTTGTGGTAGGGCTGTTTTATCAACTGCTGCGAGAGCATTACTTTGAAAAATATCTAGGTATTTCCAATTGCGATAAGGTTGCTCGCAAGACTGGCGGCAGAAATCTTTCTATGGGGGAGAATATGAAATATTTTGCTACTATCTTGGGTTTCGCTTTAGGGCTTACCGCTGCCACAGTGGCAACTGAAGTCTCAGCGCAGAACACCGTGGTAAAACTTGATCAGTTCGTCGTCATGCGGACCATAGACGGCGATCTTGGGGTATTTCTCGACGATCCGTTCACGGATTCCCTTCCGCCGCCACAAAGCGAAGCAACGTTTCCCAGTGGGACCGGCACGTCCTACAACGTAAATCCAGACAATACCGATCACGTACCCTTCGGCGCCAACTGTCAGACTACCGGTTGCGAAGATGTCGGTGGCAAAACGACCATGGAGGGCGCAATCGGTGAACCAAGAACCGGCATAACAACCATTGTTCCCGGTGGCGGTGTAATAATTGAAGCGACCGATATAACGCGGTTTTTTCGGTCGCAATTTCGTACGAATATAACTCCCGGGAGTTCCAGCGGTCTCCGAAATTCCCACGACATAGAAGTGTTGGGGTTGTTTGACTTCGTCGAACCCCTACGTGCTACGAGCCATTACGGAATTGAGTTGAACGATTTTGGCGGCGGCGGAAGACAAGACAACCTAGTATTGGCGGTCGCCAGAGCGACGAGAGGTTCCAATTCTCTACAACCCATAATTACTTTTTTTCGGATTGAGTCTGGTATCGGGCCAGATGGCGAAAACGTGTTGACTCCGTTCGTAGAGGGCGGCCATCGATTGGAACTAGAGGATTTCGAAAATAATGCGCAGATCCTGCTGCGTCTCAGAACACCAGCCGACGACCCTACGGTTACGGCTGAGTTTGCCTTCGTCAACGGCCCAATCGACATCGCCGATCCCATAGCGGTCAACGGGCTGATCTTCACGACGTTTACGACGCTTACAGAGACCCCAACAATCTTCGATGGAGAGGACTTTACTCGGGCGCGGTTCCGCATGCTTCAACGAAGGGATCAAGAGAACGAGGCTCTACTCACCGCCGGCTCGCCGACTAGTATTTCCCAATTAGTGGATACTGGAGATTTACCTATCACTTTGAACTTCAGTTACCGTTTTACAACAATTACTGGTGTGCTCACCGTGACGCTGGGCGGAACAAACCTTGGAACATTTAATGCCCCCAATCCGGTTACCGAGGGATTTGGTGCTGCCGTCTTGCCGGTGCCAGCTGGTTTAGAAAACATGCTCGACCTCGAGCTAAAGTTCGAGATCGATGGACTATCCGGATCGTCGGTGTTAATTGACACCGTCCTCTTTCCCGGCATTTCGAACGGAAATTTTGCGACAGAGGATCTATCCGACTGGACAGTCGTGTCTTCAGGTGAAGGATCTGCCGAGATAATTGTGGTTGAAAATAGTCTGTTTCTTCCAGTCACAATCGATGTCAAACCTAACACTGATCCTAACGATATAAATCTCAGTGCTGGCGGTGTTGTTCCGGTCGCCATATTTAGCACCGAGACGTTCGACGCTCCCGACGAGGTCGATCCAAGCTCCGTGCTCTTGGCCGGGGCGCATGCACGCACAGTTGGCAATGGAAGGCGCACGCAGTGCAGCAGCAAACTAATTAACGGGGACGAACTATCCGATCTGATCTGCAAGTTTTCTATTGCCGAACTTTTTTTGGCGGACGGACAATCGACAGTCACGTTGAGTGCGTTGACCTTCGACGGTGTTGAAATACAGGGAGAAGACAGTATTAGCATTGTGCCGTGAGAATGGGATTCGAATGTCCGTCGATATGTGGCCAAGGAGTGCCTGGTTTCGTGTTTTCAGACTATTACGGGAACAGCGCATTCACTTCCGCTCCTGGCTAGAAATCGCCTTAATGAGCAGGTGCACGTCTCGGCCGTTGTTGGGTGAATACTGGACGTTTCGCCGTGGTTGCTCGCGGTGCAAGGCGCAGATCTTTACGATTTTTCTTGCATGAAAATGTTGTTCGAAACGCCCCGCCTCTACAAGTAAGTCCCGCTTAGGGTCGCCAGCTCACCGCCCAGCCCCAGCTTGAACCGGGCGATCCCCGGCGAGGTTTGGGTGTCGAGGCCGCCCAGATCGAGCCAATTCGTACCTTTCTGACGCAGCGCGGTGATCGCGCGCCACAGCAGAAGATTATGGGCATTGGCGTCGCGCCCGGGCGCGCCGGTCCAGCCGGCCAGATAGGTGGCGCTGGCGCCGTGGCGCGCCATGGCGACGCCAGCAACCGGGGTCTTTGCCTGAAACGCCTCCCAGACCTGCACATTGCCTGCCTTGCCGGCGCCGCCATGCATCTGGCGAATCAGATCGCCCGGCGGGCCGATGAAACGCTGCTTTCGCCGGAACTGGTCATAGGCCATCATCGCCTCTTCGAAGGCGCGGTTGCGGTCGGCGGTGCGCACGCGAAGGTTCGCCTTCTCCGCCGTGACCAGCGCGTTGCGCCATTTGCCGTGCAAGCCGCCGCGCAGCATATCTTCGTCGGGGCGAAGGTCCAGCCACACGGTGCTGTAGCCGGTCACCATGCGC
>JABDJY010000281.1 GCA_013003285.1 Alphaproteobacteria bacterium
GCACATGACGGAACATGATCAACCGGTTGCTCATTCCTAGCGCCCGCGCCGCGCGCACATAGTCAAAATTCCGCGCCCGTAGAAATTCCGCGCGTACCACGTTGACCAGTGACGTCCAACTGAACAACAACATCATCCCCAAAAGCAACCAGAACGTCGGTTGGACCACGGCGGCCAGTATAATCAGCAGGAATAGGCCTGGCAGCGACCCCCAGATTTCGATGAAACGCTGGAATGTTAAATCGACCCATCCGCCGAAATAGCCTTGAATGGCGCCGGAAGCGATCCCGACGATGCTCGACAGGATGGTCAGGGTAAAACCAAATAGGACCGATATGCGGAATCCATAAATCAACCGGGCCGTAACGTCGCGGGCCTGATCGTCGGTGCCGAGCCAGTTCTGTGTCGTTGGCGGTGATGGTGACGGGGTCCGCAGGTCGGTGACCGGTGTATCGAAGCTATAGGGAATTAGCGGCCACAGCACCCAACCCTTTTCCTCGATCAATTCGATGACAAAGGGATCGCTGTATTCGGCCTCGGTCTCGAAATCGCCTCCAAAGACAGTCTCGGGATGACTTGTGAGGATCGGGAAATAAAACGCGCCGTCGAAACGCACCACAAGTGGTTTGTCGTTGGCAACAAAGTCGGCGAAGAGGGTGAAAAAAAACAGCACGATAAAAATCCAAAGGGACCAGTAGCCACGCCGGTTTGCGCGAAAATTGGTGAGCCTTCGTGCCGTTAGAGGAGTGATTTTCCATCCCAGTAGTCGCGGTCCCGGCGTATCGATAGCCGGGCTGGGGGCTGTATCCACGGCCGCTGTTGCCACCTCAGACCTCACGGCTTTCGAAGTCGATGCGTGGATCGACCACCACATAAGCTAGATCGCCGATCAGGCCCATCAGGAGGCCGAGTAGAGACAGGAAGAACAGGGTGCCGAACATTACCGGGAAGTCACGATTGATGGTGGCCTCAAAACCAAGCAGGCCGAGCCCGTCTAGCGAGAAGATCACTTCGATGAGCAGCGAGCTTGTGAATAGGATGCTGATGAAGGCTGCCGGGAACCCGGCGATGACGATCAGCATGGCGTTGCGGAACACATGGCCGTAGAGCACCCGCTTCTCGTCCAGGCCTTTTGCCCGGGCGGTGACGACATATTGCTGGTTGATTTGGTCGAGGAACGAATTTTTGGTCAGCATCGTCAAGCTGGCGAAGGCGCCGATCAGCAGGGCGGTGAGCGGCAGTACCAGGTGCCAGAAGTAATCGGCTACTTTTCCGATCAAACTTAGCTCTGACCAGTTATCTGAAACCAGCCCGCGTAGCGGAAACCAATCGACAAAGCTGCCGCCGGCGAACAGGACAATGAGGAGGACCGCAAAGAGAAAACTCGGTACCGCGTTACCGAAAATGATCACACCGCTGGTCCAAACATCGAAACGGCTGCCATCGCGCACCGCCTTGCGGATGCCCAGAGGTATGGAGATTAGATAGGTCAGCAGCGTCGTCCAGATGCCGAGACTGATAGAAACCGGCAGTTTATCGATCACAAGGTCGACGACTTTGCGATCCTGAAAGAAGCTGTCGCCGAAATTAAAGGTGGCGTAATTGCCGATCATGTTGATGAACTGCACGTGCAGTGGCTTGTCGAAACCGACCATCTTTTCGATTTCGGCGATGAGTTCTGGCGGCAAACCGCGGGCGCCGCGATATTTGGATTCGAATCCGCCCGACTGACCGATCTGTTGCTGGTTATCCAGGCCGCCCTGAATGGCTTCGCCGCCACCGCCGGTGACACGCGCCGTGGCATCGACCGCATTGCCTTGGATTTGCGCGATGATTTGTTCGACCGGCCCGCCGGGCGCGGTTTGCACGATGGCGAAATTGATGATCATAATCCCGAGCAGAGTCGGGATGATCAGCAACAGCCGGCGAATGATGTAAGCGAGCATGGAGCTAACCTAGCGGTGCGCGCGAATCGAGGCCAGAGCTCTAACCGCCGTTCGAAGAACTGCCACGCTGCTTCAGCGCGGCTTCTTTTTCCGGATCGACCCACCAGGCAGAGAGATTAGTCGCCTCGCCGAGCAACGGAATTTTTTCCGGCCGCCCGAATTTGTCCCAGAACGCGATACGGTCTGAGGCCAAGTGGAATTGGGGGATTACATAGTGGCCCCACAGCAGCGCGCGATCGAGGGCGCGGGTTCGCTGCACTAGGCTCTCGCGGGTCGTGGCTGTGATCACCAGTTCGATGAGTTCGTCGATCACCGGATCAGCTATTCCCATTAGGTTGCGCGATCCTCTTGCCTCAGCGGACTGGCTACTCCAGAAACTACGTTGCTCGTTACCAGGCGATTGGGATTGTCCCCACCCGCTGATGACCATGTCGAAATCGCGGGCTTCGGTTCGTTCCTGATATTGAGAGCTGTCCACCAAGCGCACATTTGCGTTGATGCCAAGTCGCTCTAAATTTCTTTTGAAAGGTAGGGCGATGCGCTCGGAGGCGGGGCTGACGAGGAGAATTTCAAACTTAAACTCATTGCCCGTCTCGCCACTCACCAGTTTTTCATCCTTTACCTGCCAACCGGCTTCTTTCAGCAGCTTGGCGGCTTGGCGCAAGTTAGATCGAATACCGCGCGCGCCGCTGCCATCGGTCTTCGGCGGCTGAAACGCTTGGGTATAGAGCTCCTCGGGCAATTTGCCTCGATAACGCTCTAAGATTTCCCGCTCTTCCGCTCCGGCGTCTTTTAACAGCCCGCGGCTGCCAAGCTCGGAATTGTCGAAGAAGCTGTCGGTGCGGGTATAGGCGTTATAGAACAAATTGGCGTTTGACCATTCGAAGTCGAACGCCATCGAAAGTGCCTGGCGCACCCGTCTGTCTTGGAACATCGGCTTGCGGAGATTAAAGACGAAGCCCTGCATTCCCGACGTGCGTTCGTGATCGAAGTCCTTCTTGATGATTCGGCCATCGCGCACCGCCGGTGAATCGAAAGCCGTTGCCCATTCCTTGGAAGAATTTTCCTGCCAAATATCGATGTTACCGCCCTTGAAGGCCTCGCGTGCAATGGTGCGGTCGCGAAAATATTCGACACGAATAGTGTCGATATTGTTGAATCCGATCTGGGTGGGGTGGTCCTTACCCCAGTAGTCGGGCACCCGCTCGAAAGTGAGCGAGCGGCCGGGTTTGACGTCGGAAATACGGTAGGCGCCGCTCCCAAGCGGCGGCTCAAGCGTCGTCTTCGAGAAGTCGCGCGTTTCCCAGTAATGCTTGGGCAAAATCGTCAGGTCGCCCAAAATCAAGGGCAATTCGGGGTTCGGCTCGCCGGTAAAGGTGAACCGAACCTTGCGGTCACCTGTCTGTGCGACGTCTGCGACACTGCCATAGTAGAAACGATAAAATGGCCGGCCCTGATCGCGCAGTGCGTTGAACGAGAAAATCACGTCATCGACGGTAACTGGTTTGCCGTCGTGCCAGCGCGCATCGTTGCGCAGGGTGAATTCGACCCAAGACCGGTCGTCCGGCGTTTCGACGGTTTCGCAGAGCAGGCAATAAAGCGTGAAGGCCTCGTCGGTCGACTGCACCATCAGTGAATCATAGATCCGTCCAACGCCGGCCGGTGTGCCTTGTAGGATAAAGGAATTGAGGCTGTCGAATGTGCCCGTAGCGTCCATTACCTGCGTGCCGCCTTTGGGTGCATTCGGGTTCACATAGTCGAAATACTTAAAGTCGGTGCCGAATTTCGGATCGCCATGCATGGCCAGCGCGTGGACCGGTTCTGCAGATGCCGTTGCTGTACTTGTCAATAATGCCAGCGCGCTGAGTGCGGCGAGTGCCCTGATCCGTCCCATGCCCCAATCTCCGTCTAGGTAAGTTAGTTTGACCTACAACATGGGGGCTTTGGCCCGGTTCGATCAAGCTTTGCGGGCTGATTTTCACGGGGTTGTTAGCAATTGCCCCAATACCGCCCCAATTAGACCTAAACCGCCTCGCTGGTGCAGGAAAGTCACAGGCTGCCGGCGATATTATCGGCGGCCGCCAGGCAGCTGGCAGCGCGCGCCGGTGGCAGCCAAACCTCGAACCGGATCAGATAATCGCCCTCGCCGCCGCCGGGGATGTGTTCGCTGTCCATGCGCACGATATTGGCGCCGAATTCGGCGAACCCTTCGGCCAGCCGCGCCACCAGCCCGGGCCGGTCGGCGCCGCGCACCTCGACCCGGTGGGTGATCTGGCCGGTTTCGCTGCGGACCGGGGCCAGCGTGAACGGCGTCACCGTGACGGTCGCGCCGGCCAGTTCGGTAAGCTTGGTGAGTTCCGCCGCGGTCTCGTCCGGGTCCAACGTCGCCGGCAGTTCAGCCACGCACGCGAACTCCGCCGCTTCGCCCAACACCGCAAAGCTGGTATCGCCCAGATCGGCGCCCAGATCGAACAGGCGACCGGTAATCGCCGCCAACAGCCCGGTGCGGTCGGGACAGGATATTGCGATGCGCACATCGTTCGCCATGAAAGACCTCCGGCGTTAGTCGGACAAAAGTTGCAACGCCGCAGCGTGCACCTTTGGGTCGCCCGCCGCCAGCACCGTGCCCGGCGATTTGAGGGTCAGCGCCGCGCCTTGCCAGTCGGTGATGACGCCGCCGGCGCCCGTCACCATCACCGCATGGGCGAGATAATCATAGGGCTGCATGCCGGCCTCGACCACCAGATCGGTTTGGCCGCTGGCGACCATGGCATAGGCGTAGCAATCGGTGCCGAAGCGCGTGTCGCGCGCCGCCGCGGAAACTTTTTGGAACCGCGCTAGTTGGTCAGAGGAAAACATTTCCGGCGATGTGGCGCAGAGCAGGGCCCGGTCGAGCCCGCCGCAGGGCCGCGATTGCACGGGCGCGCCGTCATCGCCTCGGCCCCAGTGCAGGCTGGGCGCGCCGGCGACGCCGAGCCAGCGTTCGCCTAGCGCCGGATGATCGATCACCCCCAGCACCGGCGTGCCGTTTTGGGTCAGCGCGATCAGGGTGCCGAACAGGGGAATGCCATTGACGAAGGCGCGGGTACCGTCGATCGGGTCGAGCACCCAGACATATTCCGCATCGAGGCGTTCGCTGCCATGTTCTTCGCCGAGCACCCCATGGTCGGGCGCCGCGGTCGCCAGCATTTCGCGCAGCACGGTCTCGGTTTCGCGGTCGGCGCGGGTCACTGGGCTGGCATCGTCTTTCTGTTCGACGGCGAGGCTGGTGCGAAAATAGTCGAGAATCACCGGCCCGCTGGCGTCGGCCAAGCGTAATGCCAGGTCGATAAATACCTGATCGATTTTGCCGGTCATATGTTGCGGCTGCTTATTCGGGCAGCGGCTGGGGGCTGTCGGCTTGTTGCCGCATATAGGCAATGACGGCGGCCCGGTCTTCCGCGTCGGAAATACCTGAGAAGTTCATCTTGGTGCCTTTAAGGAAACCCTTGGGGTC
The DNA here is from genome assembly GCA_013003285.1 of Alphaproteobacteria bacterium. Taxonomy (GTDB): domain Bacteria; phylum Pseudomonadota; class Alphaproteobacteria; order UBA6615; family UBA6615; genus JABDJY01. Next base: position 5,443 of record JABDJY010000281.1, read on the forward strand.
GGCCAGGAAGGCGTTCAAATCGTCATAACTCCACACGCCGCCCTTATCCTCGATGGCGTCGGAATAGGAGAAACCGTCCACGGTCCCTTTTTCCTTACCCACGATGGCCCACAGATTGGGGCCGAGCTTGTTAGCGCCACCGTCGTTGAAGGTATGGCAGGCGGCACAGCGCTTGGCGGCCTTCTGGCCGGCATCCGGATCGGCCGATGCCAGCAGGGGCAAAATCGATTCCAGTCCCGGTTCAGCTTCCGCGGCGGCCGCCGCCGCCGGTTCGTCGGAGGGGATGACCACATAGGCGTTCCGCTCCAGAGGCTCTGAGTGCGACAGCTCGTTGACCACATTGCCGATCAACAGCATGACGAGCAGCACCGTGAGGCAGGCTAGGATCAGTTTATTTATTTCTGCACCGGACATATCTTAAGGTCCCCGATAGGACAAATGATGGAAAACCGCTTCCCGTGGCGCGGCTGAGAATGTAGCCAGAGATCCCGAATCGTGTCCATGGCTGGTTCCGTTCGCGCGGTCCGAGGTATATCTTTCGCCGCACCGCACAACCACCCTCAAGATGGCGCTCGTGGCATTACGTCGCAGCGCCGCCGACAAGTGGAGAACCGCCCTGTCCGACACCGATCCTTCCCCACAATCGCCGCCCACAAACCCTGTGGTGGTGATCCCGGCGCGCATGGCGTCGACCCGCCTGCCGGGAAAGCCCCTGGCCGATATCGCCGGCGAGCCGATGATCGTCCATTGCTGGCGCCGCGCCATGGAAGCGGAAGTGGGACTGGTCATTGTCGCCTGCGCTGAGGCCGAAATTGCCGATGCCATCGAATCGGTCGGCGGCACCGCCGTCTTGACCGCAGCCGATCTGCCGTCGGGTTCCGACCGGGCGGCCGCTGCGTTGGCCACCATCGATCCGGACGGGGCCTATGATTCAGTGGTCAACCTGCAGGGCGATCTGCCGACCCTCGACCCGGTGTCCATTCGCGCCGCCTTTACCGCTTTGGGCACGCCGGGGGTCGATATTGCCACCCTGGCCTGTCCGATCACCGAGGAGAGCGAGCGCAACAACCCCAATGTGGTCAAGGCGGTCATCGCGCTGCAGCCCGGCGCGACCTGCGGCCGGGCGCTCTATTTCAGCCGCGCCACCGTGCCGTCCGGCGAGGGCGACCATTATCACCATATCGGCCTCTACGCCTTTCGTCGGGCGGCCCTGACCCGTTTCGTCGCCCTGCCGGTGAGCGGGCTTGAGCAGCGCGAGCGGTTGGAGCAGCTGCGCGCGCTCGAGGCCGGCATGCGCATCGATGCCGCCCTCGTTGACACGGTTCCGCTCGGTGTCGATACTCCGGCTGATCTTGAGCGCGCGCGGGCCATCCTCGGCTAGGCGCGCGCTAATTGTTAGAGCCGACCGATGACAGATAGTACCGAACAGACCGCCGATCCGGCGAACACCATTGCCTACCAGGGCGTCCCCGGGGCCAATTCGCATATCGCGTGCCTGGAGGCCTTTCCGGACATGATCCCGCTGGCCTGCGGCACCTTCGAGGATGTCTTCGCCGCCGTCGAGACCGACGGGCGAGCGGCGCTGGCGATGATCCCGATCGAGAATTCGCTTGGTGGGCGGGTCGCCGACATCCACCATCTGCTGCCGGAATCCAACCTCTATATCGTGCGCGAACATTATCTGCCGGTGAAATACCAGTTGCTGGCGCTCGAAGATGCGACCCTGGAGGGGCTCGAGGAGGTGCGCAGTCACGTCCAGGCCCTGGCCCAATGCCGTGGCCAGCTCAACCAATTGGGCGTGCGCACCGTGGCGCGGGCCGACACGGCGGGTTCGGCCAAGGAAGTCGCCGAGATGGGCGATCCCAA